>CAZZWA010000016.1:25338-29170 GCA_964657555.1 uncultured Microcoleus sp. | reverse complement strand
ACGGTGGGCAAAGCAGCATCCCAAGTACCAGCAGTCTGCCCCACAGCAATAACCTTTGAAAAGAGCAGGTACAGTTGATTTTATGGTTTATTGGCGATTTTCACTTGATTGAGAAGCCTTCTGTTGCCGCTTAAGGACTGCATCTGTACCTAAAGCACCAATCACTGCCAGCATACCCAATAGAAGGGAGGGTTCGGGAACAAAAATCACCTTTGGCGGTACATAGCTACCATTTTGAACTGCCTTAGTCGGTAAGTAGTCGCGCAGAGTGAGGTTAAAAGCACTCCCAGCCTCAATCGGTAACCAGTTAGCAGTCCCTGAAGCTGGTTCGGTCGCCGAAAGAGTAATCGTTAATGAGCCATCAGGATTGAATAGCAAATTATCAGGGGTATTGCTACCAATGGAATAAATATTGAAGGGATTGGGAATTAAGAAACCCTGTGCATTGTAAGCAGTTATCGACCAGAAGCCATTGGTACCAGGGAGCGAAGGTGGCAAATCTCCCGCCGGAAAGGTAATGGTGTATGTATTTGACCCATTGAGGGTTGAGCCGTCAGGTGATGTTAAACTTAAATAGACAGCTTCTTGGGGCTGGTTAGCAGCAATCCCAACCCTAGCGACTAGTGCCCGATAAGGGTAGTTCGTGCCATAATTACCAAGCGTGCCACCACTATCGATACTGACACCAAGAGCCGCTTGGATGGCCGCCGCTGCCTGGTCTCCTGTGATTGTCAGACCTGATGAGGAGGGAGCGCCAGTGATACCATCACCGATGCCAATCGCGGCAAAATTAGCGATTAAGTTGCTGAGTTGGGTTTGAGCAAGCCCCCCACCCCCCTCTGATAGAGGATTATTTGCGAAATCTGCATTTAATTGTTGAAAGGCTTCTAGGGCCGTAGTGGGCGTCGGCGCTGTGGCTATCTGTGCCAGTTGTACAGGGGTGAAAGGGGTTTGCCCCAGAGACAGGACACCAGCAAATTCAGATTGCACCGTCGGCTGAGTGTAGGAACTGCTGCTAGGCGGAGTGACAGTATACCCCTGCTGTAAGATATTCGCGTTTGCTAAACTCGTTGCACTTGTCTGGTTTGTAACCGCGGTACGAGAGAGTAACCAGACCGAATTTGTATCGGACTTAATCTGGGTATAGCCTACCGGGACAGTGCCGCTCCAGCCTGGTGGAGTAATATAGTAACTGCCAGGTGCTGTCACATTCAGGCTACCTGGCGTCGTCGAGGTCGGTCCAACGTCGCCAATATAGCCTACAGTGTCGAGATAGGCATTTTGTACCTGTATAGAATAAAAGATATTATTAGGATTCGCCGGAATACTGACGGTAACAGGACCTTGACTCAAATTTAAGAAGGCGTTGCCGTAGAGTGTGTCATTGTTAGGACGGACGAAAGTCTGGTCGGCAGATGTCGCAAGCCGCGTATTCAGCTCAAATTGGCTGTTGACAATCGCCAGTGGGGCACCAGTTGTATTCACGGGATTTGGCAGTACTAGGTCTTGATACTCTGTCCCTTGCTCAGCTAGCAAAGGGTAGCCGTAAATGAATGCTGCTTCGGCAATCTGTTGCTGCTGTACTGGAGTCGGGTTAGTAATGACCGAAGATTCCAGTGTACTGAAAAGACTATCCTCAGCGAGTACGCGATTAATTCCAAGGCTGGTTACTGCTAGTGTTGCTAAGGAGACAACTGAGAACCTTACTGGTAGTGATTTTCGAGTTGACATTTTAATATCTAGAAACTGTTTGGCTGAAGTACTGTAATCCACATTTCAAGTTACTAGCGCATCTTGCTTACTAGTCCGTTGCAATAACGAAACGGGCTGGGAGCTTAATCCATTTCGCTTTCTCCAAAACCCGTCAAGGAAAATAAGTAGCTAAGAAGCCTTTTCTAGCTTTTCTCAATAGATTTAGAACCCTTCAGTTTCCGCTTGAGGGTTGCATCTGTACCTAAAGCACCTAATGTCACAAGCATACCTAAGACAAAGGAGGGTTCGGGAACAGAAGTAAGATTTGGATTTTGACCTACAGGAATAAGTTTTGGAAATACATACTCACCATTTTGGGCTGCCTGGGTTGGTAAGTAGTCTCGTACAGTTAGGCGGAAAGGACTACCAGCCGGAATGGGCAACCAGTTTTTAATCCCTGATGCTGGTTCGGTCGCTGAAAGAGTAATAGTTAACGAGCCATCAGGACTAAATACCAAATTATCAGGGGTATTGGTAGCAACGGAGTAAATATTGTAGGGATTAGCAACCAAGAAACCGTTTGCATCATAAGCAGTTAGAGACCAGAAGCCATTGGTACCAGGGAGCGAAGGTGGCAAACCTCCTGCTGGAAAGGTAATGGTGTATATATTTGACCCATTGAGGGCTGAGCCGTCAGATGTTGTTGGAGTGATATAGATAGATTCTTGGGGTTGGTTAGCAGCAATAGCAGTTCTAGCAACTTGTGCCCGATATGAGTAGTTCGTTCCATAAGTACCAAGCGTGCCTTTACTAGCAAGCTCGTCATTTAGAGCAGCTTGGATTGCTGCTACTGCCTGCTCTTCTGTAATTGTCAGACCTGATGAGGAGGGAGCACCAGTAGTACCATCACCGATGCCAATCAAGGCAAAATTAGCGATTAAGTTGTTGAGTTGGGTTTGAGAAAGTCCCCCACCACCCACTGATAGAGGATTATCTTGCAAATCTGCGTTTAATTGTTGGAATGCTTTTAGGGCAGTAGCGGGAGAAGAAGTCGGCGTTGTGGCTATACCTGTAGCCTCTGTAGAGATTAGAGGAGTTTGCCCTAGGTTAAATACGTTAGCAAATTCGGATTGGACCGTCGGCTGCGTGTAGGAACTGCCACTAGGCGGAGTAACCGTATACCCCGCCTGTAGATTCTTCGCGTAATCTAAACTCGCTGCACTTGCTTGGTTAGTGACATAAGTTCGAGAGAGTAGCCAGATTGAATTCGTATCGGACTTAATCTGTGTATACCCTGCCGGGACAGTGCCACTCCAGCCTGGTGGAGTAAAATAGTAATTACCAGGAGCTGTCACATTCAGGCTACCTGGCGTCGTCGAGGTCGGTCCAACATCGCCAATGTAACCTAAAGTGTCAGTATAGGCATTGAGCGCCATTATAGAATAAAAGTCATTATTAGGATTCGCTGGAACACTCACGGTAACAGGGCCTTGGCTCAAATTTAAGTAGGCGTTGCCGTAGAGGGTGTCAACATTGGGACCGAAGAAAGCGTATGTAGGTGTAGAAAGCTGCGAATTCAGGCTAAATTGGCTGTTGACAATTGCGAACGGCGAACCAGGTGGATTCACAGGATTTGGCAGCGCCAAATCTTGGTATTCTTTCCCTTTTTCAACCAGCAAAGGCAAGCCGTAGATAAAGGCTGCCTCGGCAATCTGTTGCTGCTGTGCCGGAGTCGGGTTAGTAATGACCGAAGATTCCAGTGTACTGAAAAGGCTATCGTCAGCTAGTACACGATTAACTCCAATGTTGGCTAATCCTATTGTTGCCAAAGATACAACTGAGAACCCTACTGGTAGTAATTTTCGAGTTGACATTTTAGTACCTAAAAATTGCTTAGTTCATAAAATACTGTAATTCTACCAACTATACGTATAATGTCAACGTCAAGTGTCTATCAAATATTTTGCTCTTCTGTACTTAGTATGCTAAATTATTAGTCCTCTGGTGCCCTACACCCTAGCTGGCTTGGATTTCAAGGCGATTGCCCCTCTACCCCAAGTTGCCATAGTGTAAGCTAAGCGTGCAAATAAGGATAGGTTGAAAGTGATTAAGTTGTAAGTTAGTAGTGAGCGATCGCCTC
>CAZZWA010000016.1:0-25238 GCA_964657555.1 uncultured Microcoleus sp. | reverse complement strand
CGATCGCCTCATCGAGCGAAGCTTTCTTGCAAACCCTGTCGAGGCATCCATTAATGCCTTTGTGATCGATACAGGAGACAAGAAGATATTGGTGGATACGGGTGCAGGAGAATTGTTTGGATCGCTGGGCGGTAGCAAGTTGCAAGAAGCATTGCAGACAGCAGGCTATGCCTCTGACGAAATTGATACGATCCTCATTACTCATGTTCATACCGATCACAGTGGTGGTCTGGTCGTCGGTGGTCGAATGATGTTTCCCAACGCTACGGTCTACGCGGGCAAGCCCGATGTCGATCTCTGGCTCAATCCTGTTAATGCAATGCGATCGCGAGACGATCAAAGACGTTTTTTCACCGAAGCTGTTAAAACAGTCAAACCCTATCTTGATGCGGGAAAGCTGAAATCGTTTTCTGGTGAGACAGCCATTTTTCCGGGAATCACCGCACTTCCCACACCCGGACACACGCCTGGACACAGTTTTTATCGAGTTGAAACTAAGGGTGAGAGCGTTGAGTTCTGGGGCGACATTGTCCATTTCGCCTCGGTGCAATTCCCGAAACCAGAGATCACAGTTGTTTATGATTTTGATTCTGAGGCCGCCGCCGCGCAACGTCAAAAACAGTTTGCCAGGGCAGAGGCATCACGCCGTCTCGTTGCAGGCGCACATTTGCCCTTTCCAGGCGTGGGGCATCTCCGTGCAGAAGAGCAGGGCTACACCTGGGTTCCTCTAGACTATCGCTGGCGTGAGTAACAGTGACGTATCTGAATGAAGCGTCCCTCTTGGCTCCCCGTCCCTAACTTTGTGCTCGAAGCTATGTGCGGTGGAGGCGCGATCAACATTTTACAATGACAGCAAGTATTTTCCACCCAAACTCTAGCTGTGAGTTTTGACTCAAGGAGAACACGATGAAACGATTCACTCTGTTTATGCTCCTGTATCTAGCAGCGGGAGTCTGCCTAACGGCGATCCTTCAGCACCCTGCCCTGACCTGCCTCCGAACCTTAAAACACCCCTTCTAGTCGCCGTTGGACTGTTATATCTTTTCGCTGTACTCACTACCTTTTTGTTTTGGCATCAAGGCGTGTTGCAAAGCCAAGCTAGACTGCGCGATCAACCCGCTTGGCAACAAAATTTTGTGGCGATCGCTCCTTGGCTAGTCATTATTTTGACGATTTTGTCTACCGCCAGTTTGCTGACTCACGGCTGGACGATAGAGGCGATCGCAAGAGCCTCTTTGGGTTTACCAATCATCTTGCTGAGTGCAGAAAATCTCTTTGTCAAAAGCCAAATTCGGCAATAGACCGACATCCTGACCCATTTGTAAATGCCCATTTCTAACTTATAAGTATTTAAGGAACTATTGTTCCAGGTCTTACCCTTGGTCTTAAGACAGGCGGACGAATCACCAGCAATAGACATAGAATAAGCTGACCAAAAGCTAGGGTTAGGCGATTGATAAATGTGCTTTCTTGGCGAAAAATCAAGATCACCCCGATTGCCAATAATAACATGGTCACAAATCCAAACCATGCAACCTTCTGGTTCTGAATTTGACGCATCTTGTGGCTGAGTCCCTCTACTGAGCGAGCTATAAAGAAGCTGGTAGTCAAAACACATATAGCTACCAAGTAAAAGCTGAACAAGTTTAGTTTTTCTCCTCCAAAAAAGTTAATTAAATATATCAATAAATAATGTGTTGGAACGACTGCTAATGAAGCAACGCCCTTCAGAGATAAAGCAGTTTGGCAAACTTTTAAGCTGGGTTTTCCACAAATTACTAATGACCAGGCAAGACTGTTTAAGAGCACAGCAAAACTCACAACATAAAAACCTATAGCTACTGTTCCCCAACGAAAGAACGAAGACCCATGTTGTGACAGGATTAAGCCCGCACCCAATGGAAAAACTCCTAGTATTAATAAACCCCAAATTACTTGCACTCGATGGGTTTCTATGAAACCCTTGTAATGCATAGCAGTAACACCAGTAAGGTAGCCAGCAAATGGATACGCGATCCAGGGTGAAAGTGGATAAGATACACCTGGAGTGGAAGAAGTTCCAATTATCCAACCAATCACCCCCCAGAGCTGCTGGTCGTATCCCCAAGAGTGAATATATGGACCAAAACAGTAGCGGAGCAG
Organism: uncultured Microcoleus sp.; assembly: GCA_964657555.1. Lineage (GTDB taxonomy): Bacteria > Cyanobacteriota > Cyanobacteriia > Cyanobacteriales > FACHB-T130 > CAZZWA01. Next base: position 23,096 of record CAZZWA010000016.1, on the reverse strand, counting down.
GGAAACTGAAGCCAAACCCATAATGCAATAAGTTAGCGGGAACCTTGAGTTTCTCAAAAATTCCAGCACTAAACTCGAAAGACCTATAAACCCCAGAAAATCAAGTCCCAGCCAATTTCCTTCGCTCCAGTGTGTTAATTGATCTGCAAGAATTAGTATTGCCACCTTGTTAAGAGTTACATACCAACGATCCGCCTTTTTCCTCTGGCTTGACTGGAGACCGTAACCAACACCTGTGACGAAAAAGAAAAGAACTGGAGCAAAACTGCCAACAAACACTATATTTCCTACAAAGCTACCATCAAGCTGGCTGGGAGCTAGGGTTTGGTATCCTAGATGATTCACAATCATCATCACGGCAGCCGAGCCCCGCAAAATATCTAGTTCTCTCCAATGGATAACTTTTTTATCAGTATCGCTACTCTTTGGGGTTAATAAAATGTCACTATCCTTAGATTGATGCTGCATCAGGTTCCCTGCTACCTTGAAATCGCGAATTGTTCGTAGTTATAAATACTTAATTATTATTAAGTACACTAAAATTTTCTCAGAGATTTTAGTGATTATAGTTTCTTATTATAAAGATTTGATAAAATTTAGACTAAAAATCTGTAAAAATTTGATGAAGTTTTCCCTGGTTCTCCTCATTTACCATCACAAAAATTTCTTCTGTATGTCTACTGCTACATACAGCGCTTTTCATTTAAGTGAAGTGCACTACCCCACCCGCCCTATCGGGCACCCTCCCCTTACTAAGGGGAGGGGTGTACTCTATGAACTTGCAATCTGCTGTATACATGCCCAAGTCTCAGAGCCGCCTGACTTTGTAGAGAGGTACAGACAAGCTGCTAGAGCCGTGAGCGCGAGATCTTGTTAGTTGCGATGATTAAAATAAAAAAGGACAGGGATCTTACCCGTCCTCCAAAGATATTATTCTAATAGTTAGAATTAATAGCCTGCTCTGGAAACTAGCTTTTCAAAATTTGCCTGGGTTTGCTGCAACAGCTGCTCTCGACTATCTACCACCTGGGTGAGCGTGGGAACCAGTTTACGGGCTTGTAAAGCCATGTGAAGCTGCAAGTGGGCCACATATTCACTGAAATCTTCACGAATTGAAGTATTTGGGGATTGAGATGAGTGCAGGTCTGATGTGTTCTCCATTCGTGTCTCTGTGCCGTTTGTTAACATAACCGAAGTTACCATGCTGCTATGACTAGCTTCTAATTTCGCAATGAAGTTTAATCTTTCTAGAGAGTTAATGTTAAGAACCTTAAACTTCAAGGCTCTGTCCTTAAAACTTCTTTGCATTTTTTCTCATCTATACTAACAAGATTTTAAGCTTACTACGTAAACTTAAGTAAAACTTGCTCAAAATTGGGAATTGCTGACCGCAGGGATGATTTTGCTGTAGGGGTAGTGCCTCCGTGCCAACCCCACCGTTGATTGTGGGGCAACCAGGGGGATTGTCCCTACAAATTCATCCTCACATTCAGCAATGCCCAAAATTGAGTGTTGGACACGCGCCAAATTTATCCTTCTCCCTGTATAACTAAACTTACTCCAGAGACATTCTAAATGTCTGGCTATAATTGCGGATACTAGGCATCACCTACTGCTCTTCTACTACGCCCTTGAAGTTGTAGAGCGGCTCTAGCAATATTCCTGAGCTAAGACGCCAAATGTCGGGTCTCAACAGTCAATTCCTTGTATAACAGAGAAATTGCCCTACGCCGATGTGCCACTAGCGCCAAGAGCCACCGCTTCGTTACCACAGTTTATCGCACCCCAGTTCTAAATCATGACATCAAACCGGGAATTTGGCACTGTCTCGAACACTGAGGAGGCTCAACGCCTTGGGGAAATCATCTGCCAGTGCTTTAAGGACTTGCCCAGTAGCTGGCACTCTTATTCCAAGAGGATCGGCTTGGAAAACTTTCGGATTCTCCGTCGTGGCAAGCAGGTTGTTGGCGGCTTGGCGATTTACCAACTGGGTGTGTGGTTTGGTGGTCAGCGCATCTCTATGGCAGGACTTGCAGTGGTGGGAGTGCCTCCAGAACATCGAGGTGCAGGCGTGGCAGTTGAACTTTTGACCCACACCCTCGAAGAACTCTATGTCCAAGGAGTACCCCTGTCAACACTTTATGCAGCTACTCAGCGTCCTTACCGGAAAGTTGGTTACGAACAAGCTGGCACCTTTTCCAGTTGGGAAGTCTCCACACAGAGCATCCATCTGAGCGATCGCCGCCTCTGTGTACAACCTGTGATTCCCGCCTGCCACGAAGTCTTTCTCGACCTTTACCACCAACAGGCGAAAGTTACAAACGGATATTTGGATCGGAATCAGGCCATCTGGGAGGAGGTGTTTAGACCGCCAAAAGAAGAGACAGTTTATGCCTATCTCATCGGTTCTGAAGCTCAACCAGAAGGCTACATGATCTTTATTCAACGTCAGGAAAACAATAGTAACTTGATGTTAATCAAAGATTGGGTAGTGCTCACAGCAGCAGCTGGACAGCGTTTCTGGGCATTCTTAGCAGATCATCGCTCCCAGATTGCCAAGGTGCGGTGGCGTAGTTCATGGGTTGACCCCTTGACATTACTGTTGCCAGAACAGACAGCCAACCTTCACAATTCAGAATGCTGGATGCTGCGTGTCATTGATGTGAGTAAAGCTTTGGAGATGCGAGGCTATCCGTTAGGCATAGAAACTGAGTTGCACTTGGAAGTCTGGGACGACTTGCTACCTGAGAACAACGGAAAATTTTGCTTGAAAGTATCCAATGGATGCGGCGAAGTGACAAAAGGAGGAAAAGGTGAGTTAAAGATAGATGTACGCGGATTGGCACCACTTTACACAAATCTGTTTACTCCCCATCAGCTGCAACTTGCAGGTCAACTGGAAGCCACAGAAACAGCGTTGTTAGCTGCTACACAGATATTCGCTGGTCAACAACCTTGGAGGCCAGATTTTTTTTGATACCGAATAGCCTTCTCAAGAGAAGTTAAGCTTTCAGTGGGGAATTCAAGTCATGATTCTATTTGGTGGAGATCCACATGGTGATTTCGAGCCCGTTTTGAGGGCAGTAGAGGCTTACTCTCCACAAGCTGTTGTTCTGCTGGGTGATTTCAATCTAGAGCGATCGCTGGAGGAGGAGCTTTCCACCATTTTGGAAAAAACTGAGGTCTGGTTTATCCATGGCAATCATGACGCAGATCAAGACCACTGGTACGATCACCTCTTCGGTTCAGCACTTGCATATCACAATCTGCACGGTCGTGTGGTGGAGATTGATGGCAAGCGTGTCGCCGGATTGGGGGGTGTGTTCCGTGAAAAGATCTGGATGCCACCAAGTCAGGCCAAATTCCGCAGCCAGCAAGAATTGTTGTCCGCTTGCAGAAGAGGCGATCTCTGGCGCGGCAATATCCCCCGAAAGCACCATGCAACTATATTCTGGCAGGAATATCAGACACTCTGGGATCAGCAAGCAGATATTTTAGTTACCCATGAAGCTCCTTCATGCCATCGCTACGGATTTAAGGTACTAGATGAGCTAGCCCAGGCATTGGGAGTCAGTACGGTATTTCACGGCCATCACCACGAGCAGTACAGCAAGAAAATATGCAGCGATCAGATCGCGGTTCATGGTGTTGGTAAGGCTGGGGTGAGTGATGAGTATGGAAATGTCTTAATCTCAGGGAAGCTAGAGCGGCAAAGCCGGAAGAATCTAACTTTTGCAAAAATATTAAATGGTGATTGATTCATCAGGTCTATAGTGTGCACAGTAAAAGCATGAATAATCATACATGCGAAGCTACTCACACCAAGCAACACCTCTTGACTATTGTTTTACGCAGGGATATACTAGTTGCTTGCTTTACTACTACCTAATAATTTATGTCAGTCTCCAGCAACTTTATACTATAGATAGATGATCAAGGTCAAGTGCAATAAGAACAGAAGGGGAAGCTCATAAAGAGGGGAATAATCACTCTTTTTCTAAAATTATCCTCTCAATTGGTAATTTTGATTTACATCTAGTTGTTGAGAATTAATGGAACAAACTACTGAGTAGATACCTAACATAAATTTGTTAAGTCTTGATAATAAAAACATTGAGACAAAATCATGTAGCAACCTAGCTATAGTCAGAGATTGCGTGTCACTCAAAGTTTGAGAAGATGTGGAAATTACCTACTCTCTTGGTATTCGACTTTGGCAGCTGTCAAATTGTTTATCTTTCTCCAGAAAAGGATGGCATTAAAGGCATGATAAACATGTACAACTAAATGTAAACTTTTATTAAAAAAAATCGAGATTTTGCATCAAATTTATCATTATCAAACTAATTATTAAGTTATAGCTAGATCAAGCTCACCAAAAAGTCACAAAACCAACTTTTTCACTTGAATTACCACCTTTTTAGAAGTAGGAGGTAGATATATGGATGCCAATGAACTGCGGACACGATATGCAGCAGGAGAACGAGATTTTCGTCAGGTAGATTTATCTGGGGCAAACCTAGCTTGTGTCAACCTGACTGGAGCAAACTTAAGTGAAGCTAATTTAAGCAGCACCAAACTCAGTGGAGCCATCCTGAATAGTGTTATTTTAGAGAAAGCTACCCTGAAACAGGCAAGCTTACGTGGGGCAGATCTATCTAGGGCGAACTTACGTGAGGCCAACCTGAGTGGAGCAGATTTGAGTCGAGCAGACCTAATTGATATCAACCTCAGTAAAGCCAACTTAAAGGGTTCTAATCTGAGCGGAGTTATTCTAAATCGGGTTGATTTGAGAGATGCTAACCTCAGCGAGGCTAATCTGAGCGGATTGAACCTCAAGAGTGCTAACTTAAGTGGTGCAGATTTGAGTAAAACCAATTTGCGGGAGACAAATCTGCGTGAGGCCACCCTGCAAAGGACTAATATGAGTAAGCTTGAGTTGAATCGTGCCGATCTAAGCGGAGCCGATTTAAGCGGAGCTAACCTCAGAGGGGCAAAATTGAATCAAGCAAAATTGTATGGAACCAATTTGAATAGAGCTGACTTAACCGAAGCAGCACTAAATGAGGCTAAGCTAAATGGGGCAACTTTGTGTGAGGCAAACTTGCATAAAGCTGACTTAGGCAAAGCCAACTTGAGTTGGGCAAACTTGAGTGGGGCTAACATTGCTGAAGCCAACCTGAGTGAGGCTGATCTGAGTGAAGCAGTCATGCCTAGTAGTGGTTTACATACAGCAGTGAAATGTCCTACATGTAAATCAACCCAAATTAGAAAGAATGGTCATCGCCACAACAAGCAATCTTACATCTGTAAAAGTTGCAAACGACAATTTATCGAATCATATGCAACCAAAGGATATTCAGACACAGTTAAGGAGCAATGTCTGAAGTTATATGCTAATGGTATGGGATTTCGTGCTATTGAGCGCGAGACCGGGGTCAATCACAATACCATTATTAATTGGGTGAGACAGGCTACAACTGTCTCAATAGATACGCCGGAAGTCGAAGAAATTTTGGGAACGGCATTGCAGCCTCAAGGATGATTTAGCGATGATGATGAATAGAGGTTGAGGAGCTGTAAAAAGTAATTTCAGTAGGTTGAACTATCCTCGCTGGTTAAAATTTTGCAGACCTCAGAGGTGGAAAATTGAATATGGTCAAGCTAAAGTTACTCCCCGTCTTCAAGAAGACGGGGATTCGAGCTTTCATAGTTATTTTAGAGATTTCCGATCTTAAGGATGCCTTTGACTCCAGTGGCGTTGCTTCTGCATGCCTAGTTTTTCTCACTCGCGTTCAATTGCGGTAATCCGCACTCCCACAACATAGATAGAATATTTACGATCAATCTAGGGGTTTTTGTCTACAAAGAGTCGCACTGTCTTTTTTTGTCAACTCAAACCTCAGACTGATAGGTAAAAAATGGGTATCTAGGCATGGTTAGTAAAGTACAAAAAACTGAGTCAGAGTGGAAACAGCAGCTAACGCCGGAGCAGTTCCAAGTCACGAGAAAGAAGGGAACAGAACGAGCATTCACCGGAGAATATCACAACTATAAAGAAAAGGGAATTTACAAATGCGTCTGCTGTGGTAACGACCTATTTAGCTCAGAGACAAAGTACGATTCTGGCACAGGTTGGCCTAGTTTTTATGCTCCGATTAATGAACAGAACATAAAACTTAAGGCCGACGATAGCTTGTTTATGCGTCGAACAGAAGTGCTCTGCACTACATGTGAAGCCCATCTAGGTCATGTATTTAGTGACGGTCCTCAACCTACAGGTCAGCGCTACTGTATGAATTCTGCTGCTCTTCAGTTTGCTAAAAAGGACGGAGGAATTTCAGAAAGTAATTCGTAGAGTCAATCAGCTGATACGCAAGTAAGATTGCCTATTCCTCATCGCGATCGTTAGTAGTTAGTGCTTAGTAGTTGGTAGTCGAAATCCTCACCGACTAGGCATTTTACCACTAACTACTATCTATTAACGACTAACGGTCTCAGAGATGCGCAAAATTATTTTTAATAAGTGATAGCTTTATTATACAAATTCAGTCGCTCTAGGCTGTCTCGACCCAGCTTAATTGTCACATCAGAGTATAGAGTACCGCTAGTTTCAACGCGCAATTCCCCGAAGCCTAAAGCTAGATAGACGTTAGATGCACTGTCAGCATCTCCCTGTTGCGCCACAATTTGCGTTACAGCCAAAGATCCTGGTAAAGAGGCGTCAATGGAAACGTTTTGGTAGCCTGCTTTTTGGAGTTTTTTGACCAAAGATTGAACTGCCTTGATGTTATGAGTACCATCTTGAATTGACACTCGTAGGCGAGCATAGTCAACAAGGAAGCGGCTAGCATAGCCAAGGTCGAAGTATTTCGTCATCATTGCTTCGATGCGGCGACGGTCAGGCAACCAGTAACTGGTTTCGTGTTGACCGTTGCCATTAAAATCCCCTGGAACTATCAACCCGAGCGTATGGTTATGGTCTGTCTGTTCGGCAAAGCCTGCCAAAGCTAGGATCTCCTCAACACTCAAGTTAGTGTCAATGTCCGACTTGATGACTTCCAGAAGTTTGGGAATTTTGGCAATTGTCGTCGGCTTAAGTGCCTGTTCCATTAAGGCATGAATGAAGAGTTGTTGCCGCTGCATTCGACCAAGATCTCCATATAAATCATGGCGAAAACGCGTCAATTCCATTGCCTGTTGGCCATTGAGATGTTGTTTTCCTTGTTTCAGGTTTATGTACAGGTGCTGAGACTCGTCGATATATTTCATGTCCTTGGGGACATAGAAGTCGATACCACCCAACGCATCAACAAGCTTACCAAATCCCAGGACATTGATGCGGGCATAGCGATCAATCCCGACGCCAAGAAGCAGCTTACTCACCTCTTGCGCTGCCAGTGCTGGCCCACCTAAAACATTGGCGTCATTAATTTTCTGGATACCGTGTTTTCCCAACACAACACGGGTATCTCTGGGAATGGAGAGGATGATCGTTTTTTGTGTCTCTGGGTCAAACCGCAGGAGCAGCATAGTATCCGATTGACCTTCTACAGAGTGCATCTGGCCTTCGTAGCCAATATTTCTGATTTCCGAGGCAGATTTGCCTAGGTCTGACGGCAGGACACTCATTCCCAAAACTAAGATATTGACGGGGCGAGTTAGTTCTGGTATCTGCACAGTATTGCTGGAGATGCTCTCGCCGTTAAATACTGCTGCTTCGTCAGGACTCAGCTCCCGTTGCATCAGGGGTTTGCTGACGAAAAACGCTGCTAAGAAAGCACCTACTGTTGCTGACAATATCGCCACCCCACTCAAGCTCAACCAAACCCAGAGACCATATCCATGCTTGGCTCTAGCTTGCTTTTGAGTAACCAATGGAGTGGTTTTTGGCTTGAATGGGGTTTGTCCATCAGTTTTTCTCTCTGACACCGACTTCCTCACACATGATAAATAAGGCTGGTACCCGTTCGAGTTAATTAAGAATCTTAGCGATCGCGCTCACAGGTTGCACTTTTTGTGACGGTTGCCGACGCTTGACTATCGTTTACTCTCTCCTCAACCGTTAGTGGTCAACAGTCAACGAAAACCTTACCCAAGCCCTATCCCACAGTTACTGTAGTGAAAGCGCGACCCCTATCGAAGAGACTAGCTATCTTTTGGAAGATAAAGTTGCAAGTATGAGTGCATATGTCAATACAAGTAAAAGTATAAGATGAGAACTATACGCTCAACAGCCTACCATTGTCAATCTCTCTTATTGAGTAGCGCACTCTAAGCTTTTAGTTTTAGCAAGAGAAAAGTTATGGGTACGAACATGTCATCCGATTCTGAACCAGGAACTGATACGACTTTGATCAATTCAACAATCTGCTCTTGGCGATCGCCATGGCGCTGGAACTGAATCACCCCTGTCGCACCATATGCTTGAAAATTGGAGTTGACCAAAGTCTGCTGCACGCGATCGCGCCTAAAGTTGGGGTTTAGCTGTTCAATCAGGATATATCATATTTTTTTTTGAGGAAGCATTGAATCATTTTTTAGTTGTGAAAGTAAATTTATAACATTTTCTGTAGCATATCCAACTTCTTGCGTTAACTGATTTTGTAGCATTGAGAGAAGGTGATTTAATTGTACATCAATACTGCTTTTATTATTAAGAAAAATACATAATCTATCTTTAACTAGTTTGATTACAGAACTAGTTTGTATTTCTTTTAACTCCTGCTTATCCAGAGATATCACTAAATTACAGCTTCTGAGTAGTTGAATTTTTTCGAGCTGTTGCGTTTTGATAAAATCACCAATTTCCTCACAGATCTGTGAGGCTAGCCGTTCGGTAACATACTCCATAACGACGGGTTGGAGGGTAAAATCGGCGGCAATCTTTTCCATGAGCGATCGCCGATCTAGAGATTCGAGAGCTGCCAGTAAGTCAGAAGGAGATACTGGTAAGAAAATTTTATTGCGGATCTGTGATAAAGAGACGGGGTATTGTTCAAGAGCTAACCAGTACATAACCTCCTTTTCAAGGCTAGACAAGCGATTAAATTGATTATCTATAAGTTCGCGAATATCCCGCAGAATCAAGGTCATACTCTGTTTTAAAAATTGAGTTACACTCCCCTCAAATAACTCTTGGATGGTTGTAGAAACAATCTTTAAAGCTAAAGGATTGCCTCTATATAGTTTAATCAGTGTTCCCCATCCTGACTCTCCCGATAAGCCTTTTAACTTTAGTAGCGAATGAGCGTCTGGCTCTGGTAACCCCTTCATTTTCAAAGCACGAACGGGTAAGTTGTCTCCTTCTAGTAAGGCAACTTCTCGGGGAATTTCCAGGCTGGTTATTACTAAGCAGCTTTGGTGCGGTTCCTCTCCTATCCTTCTAATGAGTTCCCCATAGCCCTTGTAACCTTCGACATAGTGTCCAGCAAAATCACCCCGCCTCAAAATTGCTTCTAGGTTATCCAAAATCAGCAGACAACGGTATTTATGTAAGTAATCAATGAGCAGCGAGATTCTGTACTCTAAGTCTTCTGGTACATCATTTTTCTGCTCAGGGGACAAGAATTTTAACACTTTACCTAAGAAATCATCGACAGGCGGAGCATGGCGCAGCGATCGCCAAATAACATAATCAAAATTACCCTGAATCTGTTTAGCACTGCGTACAGACAAAGTAGTTTTGCCAATCCCTGCCATGCCCAACAGAGCAACCAAGCGACAGCCTGACTTGACTATCCATTGCTCTAGGGTCTCCAGTTCACAAGCACGTCCGTAGAACACGGGAATATCAGGTGCTTGGCTCCAGTCTTGGCGCGAGCTGGGGTCGTGTCCCTCCCCAATCAGTTCTGCATACCCACCAAGAGCGAGCTGAGCTTGGTGTTTTTGGTAAAGAGACACGAGAAGCTGTTGCAATTTGGCTAACTTTCCAGGTCCCAAACCCCCAATGTGGAATTTTTTGTAAACTTCTCCCAAGCGTTTGCGAACCGCATCTTGCTTAAGGTTCAGCTTCGAGGCGATATCGGGGATGGCTGCGCCGGAGAGCGCTAGCAACAAAACACTGGTTTCATTTTCAGTGACACTGCGTTCAGTTGCCAAAGCCTTAAGGTAGTCTTGAGGAATCACAGTCATCTTCTCACAATTAGATAGTGCTTATAGTCTAGGTTCTGACATATGTGAGGTTTATCTGAACTATATCCGCTCTGCATTTAAACAGCAAGTGGGCGGCATTGCCGCCCTGTGTGTTCTGAAAACTTGTGCAATTCCAGTTTCCGGATATGCAAGCTCGATAGCAGATAATTTTGCCACACTCCTTGACATGCAATACTTTTATCAGTAGCCTGGTGAAGAACTTAAGTGAGTACTTAAATGAGATAACGAGACCTCATTCTATTAAAGTGCCACTATATAGAAGCGATCGCTCATGACATCAAAAAACGCATTTTTCGCAACAAAATCATTAGATGACTTAGACCAAGAGGCGTCTGAGAACACAGAAGGATTGCACCGGACGCTTGATGCTAAAAGTCTAACTGCTCTGGGAATTGGCGCGATTATCGGTGCCGGAATTTTTGTGCTGACAGGACAAGCAGCGGCTGAGTATGCTGGCCCCGCCATCGCCCTTTCCTTTGTGCTTTCGGGAATTGGCTGCACCTTTGCCGGACTTTGCTATGCCGAGTTTGCAGCCATGATTCCAGTTGCTGGCAGTGCCTATACCTACGCTTACAGCACGCTGGGCGAACTTTGGGCATGGATTATCGGTTGGGACTTAATTTTGGAATACCTATTTGGCGCTTCCACAGTTGCTGTTGGCTGGTCAGGCTATGTTGTCAGCTTCCTCAAAGATTGTCACATCATAATTCCTAAGGCACTATACACTGCTCCTCTGACCCATGATGCCACAACAGGATTGCACTTCGGCTCAAGTATCAATCTCTTAGCCATGTTCATTGTGGCGCTAATGACTATGCTTCTGGTTGTGGGAATTCGAGAGACAGCTAGGTTCAACACGGCGATCGTGGTTATTAAACTTCTCGTCATTTCCCTGTTTATTATTTTTGGGGTGTCTCACATCAATCCTCAGAACTGGACACCTTTTATTCCAGAAAACACAGGACAGTTCGGACAGTTTGGTTGGAGTGGCATATTACGGGGTTCTGGCGTAATTTTCTTCTCTTATATCGGTTTCGATGCAGTTTCTTGTGCCGCTCAAGAAACCCGCAACCCGCAAAGAAATATGCCTATTGGCATTCTTAGTTCGCTGCTCGTTTCCACTATACTCTACATTGCAGTATCCTTGGTGTTAACGGGCATTGTGTCTTATAAACAGTTGGGTGTTCCCGACCCAATCGCCGTGGGTGTTGATGTAGCTGGTGCCGGACTGAGTTGGCTGCGACCGTTAATTAAAATTGGGGCGATCGCTGGTCTAAGCTCAGTTGTTTTAGTGCTACTGATGGGACAACCTAGAATTTTTTACTCCATGGCTAAAGATGGATTATTACCGCCTGCTTTTGCCGCCATTCATCCTCGGTTTAAAACTCCCCATGTAACAACAATCATTACCGGCATCTTTTGCATGCTCTTCGCTGGCTTGTTTCCCATCAACTTACTAGGGGAATTAGTATCAATTGGTACTCTATTAGCTTTTTTTATTGTTTGTATAGCTGTGCTGGTACTGCGCCAAACTCAACCAGATTTGCCCAGACCCTTTAGAACACCATTTGTTCCCACAGTGCCAATTTTGGGAGCGCTTATATCTCTGGTGCAAATACTCGCTCTCCCTCCTGACACATGGTTGCGGCTGTTTGTTTGGATGGCTATTGGCTTTGTGATTTATTTTACCTATAGTCATAAGCATAGTCGAGTACAGCTCAAAAAGGCGCAGCAACGCTCTTAGGGTGTTTGGTTGTGCTTGTTAAGAGTAGGGTGATTACTGAAAAGTAGAGGCATCAAATCGAACCTAGTTTTGACAATAGTTACCCTACCTTTTTATGACTTAACAAAACCACATTGCCTTAAAGTTAGGTTTTATAGTTATTTGACTGCCCGAGTGTTTTCGGTGGATTAAAGAATTTAAAGAATAGTAAAAATTGTCTTATATTTCATCTTTTATTCATAAAATGTAATATTTATATTATTAATCAATCTTCAGTTTGGGGAGAGTAGTCAGAGCAATTAAGTGCTTGCTTAGTGAGAGCAATAGAGGGATGTACTGCGCACCATAGATTGTGATTGTTTGTAAAGAAGCGACAGTTCCTACAAGGCACTTGATGAAAACGGTTAAGGTTGGCAATTTTAGTTCTTGCCAGCTTCCATACATCTGGCAACATCAAAATGAAAACTGCCAAAAACACCATAGAACAAAGGGGAATAAGAAACAATACTTCATCAGGCGTAATGACTCCCTCCGGTTTTGTCAACTCCGGCTTGAGCAACTCTGGTTTTACACTAACCAGCTTGGCCTCACTTGGGGAAGCCAGATTAAAATTATTTTGCTCTGATACATGAAGCTTGAGAAGTTTATCAGTAAACATATTATTTACCTTTAGTCTAAGTACTTATGAGAGTGGGCTCTGTGACTAGTAGCTCACCAATCGAAAATTGACTGGTTGAGATAGATTTGGGGATAGGGGGACAAGGGGAATACCTGCACCCATCACCCCCTTTCTCTACTCGTCAAAGTTGCTTGGGTGGACTACTAGTAGTATTCGGCATAAGTTTTTATACCCTTCGTAGTGTAGGCGTCTCGCCTGTGCGGGAGCTTCTGCCCGCACTACGGTAGCCAAACTTGCGCCGTGTTTACTAGATGTCATGCTTAGCAGAATCGAGTGAAGCGGAAATGTCAGATGCATAACATCTGGGATATCCTTCACTCTGCTAGCGCTAAAGCAGCTGCTAAGAGGTTGTTTGAGAAGTCATGGAAAGTATAGATCCCTCCTTAGTCCCCCTTTTTCCTAGCGCAGCAGCCCGTCAGCACGGGTATTTAGGGGGATGTCCATTGTTTTGAGCCACCACAGCTTACGTTTAAAACGTCCTATAAAGTTCGACAGCATAGATGCGCTAGTGCCTACAGAATGACAAATTATGACCGTGCAATCTAGAACAGCTTTAAGCTTTCTTACTTTGTAGCTAAAGACCCACTCCTATATCTCTACCAAGAGTTTTGTTTCTTAATCCGGATAATGTACCGCTAGATATAAATAACAAGAACATGCTCGCTTAAGAAAAATACCCCATGCAATGGAGATACAACGAAAACCATATTCAAGGTTTAAGCCACTAGCAGCTTCAAAGGTTAAATCTTGTGGCTGTTCGACAAGTCATGACTCAAAGCAACGAAGGCTTACACAAAGACCTACTTTCTATTTAAGGTGTGCCAGTGAAGTGCCGCTAGCGGTAGCCCTTGAGTTTGGCAAAAAGTTCCTTCAACAAAAGATCAGAGAAGCACATGCCTTCTCTGATCTTCTAATTTGGGACTTTAGTAATGAAGTGATTAAACCGATTTGATGTAACATGAATATTCAGCTCACTTGCGATTAGAGGTTCGTCGAGGTGAAAGTAGGATTTCTGGGAACTGGGCTGATGGGACAGCCAATGGCGCAACGGCTGTTAGAGGTGCAGCAGTCTGTAATAGCATACAATCGCACCTCCTCGAAATTAGAACCACTGCGGGAGTCTGGGGCGGAAATTGCCGAATCGCCAAACGAGGCGATTCAGGCATCTGAGTGTGTGATTTTGATGCTGACAAACGCTACAGCAATCTATGAAGTCTTATTGTCAGATAGTTCTAAGCCGCAAATCTCAGGTCGTACTGTCATTCAAATGGGAACTATCTCTCCTAGAGAAAGCAAAGCCATCCATGAGCAAGTTATTGCTGCTGGTGGCGAATACTTGGAAGCGCCAGTGCTAGGGAGTATCCCAGAAGCTAAGGCGGGTAAGTTGATGGTGATGGTGGGGGCTTCTTCTGAACTCTTTCAAAAGTGGTCGGAGTTTCTAAAACATTTTGGGCCTGAACCCTTACATGTTGGTGCAGTTGGTGCTGCTGCCGCTGCTAAACTAGCATTCAACCAACTCATTGCCTCCCTCACTGCTGCCTTCGCCCTCAGTTTAGGATTTGTCCAGCATCAGGGTGTGGAAATTGAGCCATTCATGCAAATTCTGCGGCAGAGTGCTCTCTATGCTCCCACTTTTGATAAGAAGTTACAACGGATGTGCGATCGCAACTACGCTAACCCCAACTTTCCCACCAAACATCTACTCAAAGATACTAACTTGTTTCTCAACGAAGCTGAATCAGTAGGTTTGAATGTCAACAGTCTGGAAGGCGTTCGTCAAATTCTAGAAATAGCACAGAAGCTGGGCTTATCTGAGGCAGATTACTCATCTGTGTTTTCAGCCGTAAATCCCCAAAAGCCCTAGATATGTCGGGTTCTTCGTTTCTTGGTAAGACTGGGAAGCAATGGGGCGCATTTCGACCGTCCCTGATGTGTCAGACAAAGAAGCCAAAGCTGAGCGCAACAGAGAGGTTTTCAGAGTTGCGGTGGAGTCTAGATACAACCCCCGCCCTCAGTGCCAGCAGAGTGTGGTAGTTAAAGACAGATTTTGTGCAATGGGGGAAAGGGAAAGACTTAGTGAAGACTTCCCCTTCCATTGTCCAAAGATGAAGCCGTGGGCTTCAGGCTAGGGAGCCAGTCGGTCAAGTAATCGAGATTGACAAATTAACTATTCTATGTCTCTACGGAAAATCCGTGAATTTCCACCGACCCTGCTCAAGAACAGCTTAGCAATACCGAAATCTGAAAACTTGACCGATGCTCTAGGCGTTACGGACAGGGACCTAAGTTGCTGACATTGCTGCCGCGATAACTATTAGCAACCCAACCGGCGGTAGGTTTGGCAATTTCTACCCAGATGCGACCGCTAGCATCGGCTTTAGCGGTTGCAGGGTCGGTAGTCAGATAGACCTGACTGTTACTAGCCACCCCGCCAACTAGGGTGGAATCGGTACTGGGGCTTTGACGAACTTTCAATCCTGTGGGATAGATAACTTTACGGCAAGTGCTACCTGTAGAGGTTGGAGTAGGGGGTGTCCCAGAACACAGCTTCAGGTTAGCCGTTTGTACAAAACCATTCACAGGAGCATTGATCGCGATAAAGCCATCGCCACCGTTACTTGCCAGCGTCATCTGCTCGTTGGCAGCTAGGACACGAACAACACCACTAGTGGTTGCCGCCGCTTCGTAGATAGCAGTGCGCTTTGTGGCCGCACGGCACTGTCCAATCAGTGATGTTTTTCCTTGGGCCAGTTCAAATTGTTGACTGCGTTCAGGTGTAGCAGTAGCAGGTATGCCAATTCCGGTTGTAGCAAACGCGATCGCTGCCACAACACTAACAGGCTTGCTCCTATTCTTCTTGTTTTCCATTGATTACACTCCTCACTGAGTTCAGAAATTCGCAAATATAGAATTCCTGCACTGAGATTATTGCATGCTAACACCAGATATTCATCTGATCTAACGACAAATTGTCACACACTTTCACGTAAGATTACCTGGTACAACAATTACGTAATCAACCAATTCGTAGTACATCTGAGAAAGGCAATCTCTCAAGGAGATATATCATACATTCCGCATCCCAAAGTTTCACAGTACGTATTTTGGGGTTTAGGGGTTGGAGACTGAGGACTGGTCAAATTATTTTGCGTAGACCCATGTATTCCCGATTACCAATTACCAAAAAACCGATTGTGCCAGTTGAGAGTGGCTACTGAGCCCTAAGCCTGCACTTCGACAAAGCTCAGTGGCCTCGGCACGCTAACGCTACGACAAGCTCAGGACAAGCTTGTCGAAGTATGCGGAATCTGGGATTAAATAAATCCAGTCTTCCGTTTAGTTAAAGTGATTCAGTTTTTCTGGTACTTACTCTATTAATTTGAAAATATATCAACTTCTATCTGATGGAGCGTTTTTACCCTGAAGGGGCGAAGCATACCCTGCGGGAAGGCTAACGCCTACGGACAAAAAAAACTAGGGTTTGAGCCATAAACTATCGCACATTTGCTTCGCCCCTACCCTTAATTTTGATTACTAGACCGATGCTCTAGAGCCTCAGAGGGGTGACCGCCTCCGGCAAGCTTCACTGTGTAGATAGCTCTTTTCGC
The DNA here is from genome assembly GCA_964657555.1 of uncultured Microcoleus sp. Classification (GTDB taxonomy): domain Bacteria; phylum Cyanobacteriota; class Cyanobacteriia; order Cyanobacteriales; family FACHB-T130; genus CAZZWA01. The sequence continues at coordinate 6,931 of CAZZWA010000016.1, read as the reverse complement.
ATCTCCATCAAAGTATTCTACAACTTCAAGCACTCCATACCCCTTATTTAATAAGACCTTAACCTAAGGATGATCGGAATATAAATTAGTCAGGAAAATTTTATTGTAAAAACGATTTAATCTTTATAAAACTCACTGTTTAATCAAGATTAGATGAAGAGACATGATTAATAAGCAATATGGCTGAGAATAAATTAAGCGATCATGCTGATGCAATAGAAAAGTGATTAGTTGATTATCAATAGCGGAGAAAAAACGGTTCATAAAAACAAAAAAGCCTACAGGTCTTGCTTTTAATAACGCCTCAACATGCAACAAATAGCATGAAGATTGCGTTTTGTAGCATCCATTTCTGTCCAGAGCTATTTCATTTGACCCATAACCCACCCAGAACTTGAGTCCCTGGCGGAATGAGCGGTAATGAAATAGTCCTGCATTTCCGTCAGATCCAAGCTGTATACCAAAGCCAAGGAGAACAATAAATTGCTACAGCATTTTTTTAAAACCCAACACTCAAGAAACTTTGCGTCGGCCCACACCTTAACCTCACATCTAAGTGTCGTCGCGATCGCCACGGTATCGGTTTGCCTCACTTCCCCTGCATACGCTTTCACGTTTGTTCCAGGCGACTTGGTCGTCTCGCGCAGCGTTTATCAAGGCAACGCAAATACCGTCACTGTAGGTCAGACCCTTCCGGGGGGCGGCACAGCGATCGCCAACGGTCTCTATCCCGACGTTTTCAACAACGACACGCCCGATCCTAGTTTTGGCATCACTTCGCCAATTTTCCTCGACCAGATCACCACGTCCGGCACGAAGGTTAGTACCCTATCTATCGATCCTAACGTTATTACTACCAGCTTCCCTTCCAAATCGGAACTGGCGCTGAATCTCACAGCCGACGGCACAGGTCTAACCTTCATAGGTTACGCCACTGGTATCAACCAGCTTGACGTGTCGAACTCCAATACACCAGGCATCATCGAACCGGGCAACCCTGTGACAACGACTCCGACCTACAGAGAAGTTGCGCAAGTCAACAATAATGGCTCCCTCCAAGTAACTACAACTAACGCGTACGCTGGCAACAATGGCCGTGCGGCAATACTGGGGCCGAACGGCGTGTACTACACAGTGGGCAACGCTGGTAATGGCAACGGATCGTCGGACATCACAGCCGCAGCAGGCGTGCAGATTGTGATTCCAGGCCAGAACGCAACTCCACAAACTCCCGGCACGAACCGGGTAGGAAATTTTAACATCACTCAGTATGGCTATCCGGCGGACAAGACTGCTAAAGACAACAATTTCCGTGGCGAGACGATTTTCAACAACACTTTGTACGTAACGAAAGGCAGCGGCAGCAACGGCATTAACACCGTCTACCAGGTCGGCAACGCCGGTACCTTGCCAGACCCCGCCAACGCCGCGAACACGCCGATTACTATCCTACCTGGCTTCTCTACGGCCCTTGCAAATGCTAAAAACCCAAACAGCATCAATCACCCCTTCGGTATCTGGTTCGCCGACCCCAACACGCTGTATGTTGCCGATGAGGGCGACGGTGTGATTGCTGACGCGGCAAACAGCACTTCCGCTGGTCTTGAGAAGTGGAGTCTGGTGAACGGCACTTGGCAAGAAGACTACGTTCTGCAAAATGGCTTGAATCTGGGTGTGCCCTACAGCGTAGCTGGTTTGGATTCTGCCCTCAATCCTGCAACAGATGGTCTTCGGAACCTGACAGGAAAAGTTAACGGCGATGGCACCGTCACGCTGTTTGCAATAACTTCGACTATTAGCAAAAGTGGCGATCAGGGAGCAGATCCGAACGAACTAGTTGCGATCTCTGACATACTCTCCAACACTACGGCGGCGCAGGCGGCGGGTGAACAGTTCAGCGTCATCGACGGCGCTAAATACGGTGAAGTGCTGCGCGGTGTGTCTTTCGCCCCGCAAGCGACACCAACCGCTGTTCCCGAACCCAGTGAAACTGGCATCGAAGCTTTGGCAGTTTTGGGTTTAGGAGGCTTATTCTTCAAGAGGAAGGTATCTAAAAAGCAACAAATGAAAGTAGCCAAATAAACAGATCAGGCGATCGCACCTTGCTAATCTAAAGCGGGTGCGGTCATTTTAGTACTCAACTGAAAATTGCTCTAATTCAATTGCGCCCAACGCCTTCAAAGAAGCCTTCTGAGCATCAGTGAGACCTGTAACACCAGTAATATCCATTCGCTCGTAAAGTCTGTCAGACTTCAATTGCGTGAGTTGGCTACATTTTTGGAGATCCCATAACTGAATTGTCTCATCATCACCGCTACTTGCTAACGTGCGACCATCTGGGCTGAAAGCTACAGAACGGACAGCAGCAGTGTGCCCATCTTTGAGAGTTTCTTGACATTTTCCTACTTCGACATTCCAAAGATTGACTGTTTCGTCACCACTGCCACTGGCAAGGATTTGACCATCTGGGCTGAAGGCAACAGAGTAGACTTGCTTGCTATGTCCCTCCAAAGTCTTAAGACATTTACCAGTGCTGATATTCCAGAGTTTCACCGTTTGGTCTTCACTCCCACTGGCAAGGGTTTGACCATCTGGACTGAAAGCGACTGACCAGACTAGATTTTTGTGTCCCTCTTGGCCTGCCAAAGTTCTGAGGCATTTTCCTGTACTGATATCCCAAAGCTTGACTGTGTTGTCAGCACCACCACTAGCAAGGGTTTGACCGTCGGGACTGAAAGTGACTGTCCAAACCCAATGACCGTGTCCCTCTAAAATCTTGAGACATTCACCTGTAAAGGTATCCCACAAACGGATAGTTCGGTCTTCGCTGCTACTAGCAAGGGTTTGACCATCTGGGCTAAAAACGACTGTCCAGACCCAATTTGTGTGTCCCTGCAAAATTTGCAGGCATTTAATTTTATTGAGATCAGCGACATCCCAAAGCCTTACCGTGCAGTCAGCACTACCAGTTGCTAAGGTTTGCGTTTGGGGAGTTTTGGTGTAGTCTGGGCATGGCGCATAGGCGACTGACCTGATACGACTTTTATGTTCCCGCAGAGTGTTTAGGGATTCACCTGTACGGATATCCCATAGCCCCACTACATGATCATCACAACCACTGGCTAGAATTCGACCATCTGGACTGAAGGCAACTGAATACACTGAACGGGTGTACCCCTGCAAAATATTGAGTAGTTTGCCTGTGTCGATATTCCATAGCCTTGCCGTTTGATCGTCACTGCTACTGATCAGCGTGCGACCGTTAGGGCTGAATGCAACTGACCAAACCTGGCTGATATGTCCCTCTAAAGTCTTGAGACATTGACCTGAGAGGATATTCCAGAGTTTCACTGTTTGGTCTTCACTACCACTGGCCAGGATTTGACCATCTGGGCTAAAGGCAACGGTATATACTTTCTTGCTGTGTCCCTGTAGAGTCTTGAGAGATTTACCTGTGTGGACATCCCAAACTTTCACCGTTTGGTCTTCACTACCACTGGCGAGGGTTTGACCATCCGGACTGAAGCAAACAGAGTAGACTTGAGTTTTGTGTCCTTTTAGAGTTTTCAGGCATTTACCTGTGTTGGCATCCCAGAGTTTGATAGTACAGTCAGCACTGCTGCTGGTAAGGGTTTGACCATCCGGACTAAAAGCGACTGACCAAACCCAGTTGGTGTGTCCTTCCAGCGTCTGACATTTCCCTGTGTTGATATCCCAGAGTTTTACAGTTTGGTCTTCACTGCCACTGACAAGGGTTTGACCATCCGGACTGAAAGCAATCGAGTAGACTTTATTACTGTGTCCCTCGAAAGTCTTAAGGCATTCACCTGTATCAACATCCCAAATCTTTACAGTAAAGTCAGCACTGCCACTAGCAAGGGTCTGACTATCAGGACTGAAGGCGACTGACCAGACCCAAGCGGTATGGCCCCTACAGATGTGGATTTGTTTGTTATTCGCCACTTGCCACAAACGAACTTCCCCATCACTAACACCTGTGGCAAATAATTTTCCACTAGGACTGAATGTGATTGCCACAAGACTTGCCATTGTTTCAGTGAACACAGATCCAGCTATATCGGAGTTTTTAAAGCTAGTATCTTGCAACTTCGTATCTTCTAGATATGCTTGCCAAATCGTTAAGTCTGAGAAGTCACGACCGCTTAAATCAACTTGTGCTTGCCCAGCTTGTAGTTGACGCAGCAGGTTAATTAAGTTTCCGGCTGCATATCCTTTTTGTTGTGGAGATTTGACTTGTAAACTGGCAACATTGTGCCAAATCTGAGATTCAAGTTCATTACCAAAAACCTTAAGTAACTTATTTTTTACTGGTTCAAGGATGAAGCGTTCTTGCTTTTTTCTAATGTAATCTATAGCGCGAGCTTTAATCATCAGGTAATTATTGAAGAAGTTAATATTTTGCCATTTGATAAATTCCTCACAAAATCCCTCAACTACTCGCTCAGTTGTATACTCCATGATGATATAATGTTGTCTGAGTCTACCTAAAGCCAGCTCTTTCCCTTCTTTGATAAGAGATCTCCGCCGCAGAGATTCTACTGCTTCCAGTAATCTGGTAAGTGGTTCTGGTGAGAGAATGTATTTTTGCATTTCCGTAAGCGCCACATACTCTCGATCAATTGCCAGCCAGTACATCACCTGTTTCTCTAAATCTGACAAGCGATGAAATTGCTGGTCTAGAAGTACCCGAATATCTCCGTATATTGCTGTTTCTTGCCTGATCTGATTTAAAAAATCAGTAACATTACCCCCAAATAAATCATGGATAGTTGTCTCGGCAATCTTCAAAACTAGGGGATTGCCTGAGTAGCGCTTAACTAATTCGCTCCATTCCGTTTCAGAACCAGAAAAGCCTTTAGTTCTCAAAATTGCCTGAGCTTCTTCCCTATTCAATCCAGGTAAGGATAAGACTTTAACTGAGAGTTTTTTTCCTTCTAGAGCAGCAACTTCTTTTGGTTTTTCCCGACTGGTTAGCAACAGGCAGCTTTCATGAGATGCTTCTCCCACCTTCTTGAATAGATAACCATACAAATCATACTGATCACGATACCCTCCGGCCAGTTCATACAGTTTTCCCTCACCACTACGCAAAACAGATTCAACATTGTCAAGTATTATCAGACAACGATGCTTTCTTAGGGCATCAATCAGTCGTAATATTTTCGTGTTCTCATTGTCAGGTAGATTAGCTTTGCGATCATTAGGCAGGAATTTGAGCAAGTCTGCTAAAACATCTTGAACAGATGGGGCATTGCGTAGCGATCGCCAAATCAAATAGTCAAATTTATCCTGAACCTGTTTTGCCAACCGTGCAGCCAAGGCTGTTTTCCCAATACCCCCCATACCTAACACTGCCACCAATCGGCAGCGCTCTCTTACAACCCACTGTTCTAGCTGGCTTAGTTGCTTTTCTCGACCACAGAAATCTTTAACATCAACCGCCTCTCCCCAATCCTGGTGAGGCTTACTAAGCTCTGGCTGATATGAGTGATACTCAGCCAAGAGCATTTCTTTCAATTTGCCTAACTTCTTATTGTTATTACCTACGATCTGAAATTTTCGGTAGATCTCTCCAAGTCGTTTTCTCACAGCAGCTTCACTAATCTTTAGCTGTTGTGCGATCTCAGCACCTGGATGCTCATCTAGCGCTGGCAACAAGGTATCTAGTTCTGCCCTAGTAACGCCATGTCTGGTAGCTAAATCTCTCAAAAAATCTTCGGGGACTGGGAACATGAGGGTAAGATCTCCAATTCACATCAGCTACACAGCATATCAGTGTGTGAGGTAGTCGTTAGATACTTGTGATTTAGCCTGTTGTAGCTTAAGCCTGTCAACACTCCAACACACGAGAGTCAGACAATAGCAGATGCCCCTATCATTTATTACCGCTTAAAATTCAATTTTAGTATCCGAATATACATTTAATGTGAGATTGTCTATAAAATAACTTGCTGTAAGCTGATACAAAGAACTAACTCAATTTATAACTGAGATCTTGAATAGTTGACAGTGCGGTTTTTTATATGTAAGTTATAGGTATATTAGAGCTGTGTGAGGTTATACTTCTATTTCCTGCTAATATTGGCTAAGCTTGGAGGCTGTGAACTATGAGAGCAGGTAAATTGCCAGTGGTCGGAAGTCATCGTCAACTTGATTGAGGATCTTGATATGCTGCCTTCAGACTTATCCAGAGTCTGTACCATTCACCCCGAGCTGTTTAGGTTACATCTCAGCTTTGTGGATCGACCTCTCATAGATCAGGCTTTTGATGTACCAATGCTCAAGAGCAAGCAGGAGACTCACCCTACAAAGCACGGCTTCTATAAAGTTGAGATGCCTCAACTTTTTACTCAACTTGCTTTGATTCAGTTTCAAATTTGGCTAGCAACAGGGTTTGGTAACCTTGAGATTCAAAATGAAAGGGACAAGCGGGATAGAATCAAGGTTCATGTGAAAGCGTGTCCTGATTACCTCCACTACATTAATGCAGAGGAGCTACAAGCGATCCAAAAATGGTGCGAACAAGTTCAAATCCAACTGCATCAAAGACAGTGGCCACCAAATTGAATGTAGTTATCATCAAGAAGCTTATGCTGATATAACAAGCTTGTAACCATTGCTCTAGACTTTTACATAGTTGAGATGACTAGTAGCTTCCGGAGCATCAGTAAAAAACAGGACTTAGATATGATTGTTTGTTTTCGTAAGTCCTAAAAATATACATGCAGGTAATACACCTGGCTCATGATGAATGTGAGTTTCACAAGCCGGTAAAGTGGTTGATCACTTCCCGGCTTTATTGTTTTTCAGAGAGTTATACCAGAGGAAACTTTATGAATCTGTTCCGATCTGACAAACCTAAAATGCTTTCAGAACCAGTTTGGGCTACCATAGAAACTGTCTACAACCC
>CAZZWA010000015.1:25460-29488 GCA_964657555.1 uncultured Microcoleus sp. | reverse complement strand
ATAAGTGCTCTCTAATAATCGAGCTTAGAGATGGCGAATTTAATAACTTACAACCTGTGCGTAAGGTGCGTATAGCCTGCGGCCTAAGTATAGCCCTGACGCATATGTACGCGCTAAAGTGTCAAGGAAAAACTTTTCAATTTAGTGAATTTTGGAATTTATTCACTCTGCGAGCCTAAATATCTTAATGCACTTGCCAAACCTTAATTTTCCCGTCAAGAGAGCCACTGTAAAGTGTCTGCCCATCAGGACTAATGGCAAGCGAGTAAATCGTATCTGTATGTCCCTTAAGAGTGCGAACCTCTGCCCCAGTTCGTACATTCCACAATTTGATGGTGTTTTGCTCCAAACCACTACCAGTAACTAGAGTCTGACCATCTGGACTAATGGCAAGGGCATACACCCCCTCTGATGGGTCTCCATTAGGTAATCGAGACCCATGAAGGAAAGTATTTAGTAGTTCGCCTGTCCTGAGATTCCACAATTTAGCGGTTCCATCTTGAGAGCCACTGATCAGAAGCTTACTGTCTGAACTTATGGTAATAGATGTAACAGGGAACGCGTGCCCCTCCAGGGTGCGAAGCAACTCACCCGTGATTGCATCCCATACTTTGACGCTAGAAGAGTCATTACTTGTGAACATCTCACCATCAGGGCTCATGGCAACAGCACTAACTGCCAGCTTTCCTGAGGTACCTACAAGGTTGTGGATCAACTCACCCGTGCGCAGGTTCCACAACTTGATGGTTCTATCAGCATTGCCACTGACAATGGTCTGTCCATCTGGGCTAAGGGCGACAGAATAAATAGCTCCTGAATGTCCCTCAATGGTGCGCAAGACTTCACCCGTTTGCAAATTCCACACCTTAATGGTTTGATCGGCACTGCCACTGATCAGAGTATGGCCATCCTGGCTAATGGCAAGAGAATAAATATTTTCCGAATGCCCAGTTAGGGTATAAAGGACTTGATTTGTGCGTAGATTTTGAATTTTAATTGTGTTGTCAAGACCACCACTTGCTAGAAGCTGACCATCTGGACTCAAAGCAATACCCTTAATACCCCTGGCATTTCCACGGAGAGTATTTGCTAAAGAAATATTTTGTGCCTGCTCCCACAAACTCTTGGTTTTTTGAAAGGAATGAATTCCCATTGACAAAATTAAAGCAGTGGCAATACTTGCTGCAATTATAATTAGCCGACGATATTTCTTGTGGAAAGTAGAAACAAGAGTGTACTGCTGTTGTGAATCTACCCGGTATAATGACTCAGTAGGAAAATCTTGTGCACTCTGCTGGGATACTAGACTTTGAGGCTGAAGCCGCAGTGTAGCAGTGACGGTTGATTGAGTAGATTTTGCGGCTTTTGTTAGTTTTGGTGTGAAGATAGGATAATCCTTGACTGGAGAAGCAGGATGATCTAGTAATGAGAGTGCCTGCAAAGCCTCTGTTACCGTTTGGTAGCGCTGACGGTAGTCGTAGCACACCATTTTGTCTAAAATGTTTAATAGGGGTGACTCAGGAGTTGTCTCTCCCTGCAAGCGATCGCGCCAGACTATTTCACTAGTTATAGAGTCTTCCAGCAGTTGGTTGGGAGTTATACCTGTAAGAGCTTGGATACCTATTATTCCTACTGCATAGATATCACTACAGAATCGTGGTTTGCCACTAATTTGCTCATTTGGCATGTAACCAGGTGAGCCAACGGAAACTGTCAAACTTGTCTGTCCGTCATCATAGTTGATTGTCTGGGTACCAAGCTGTTTTACTGCCCCAAAGTCGATTAAAACTATCTTGCTATCTAGCTTACGCCTAATTAAGTTTGAGGGCTTAATATCACGGTGGATAACATCCTGTCGATGGACAAACTCTAATATTTTTAAGATGTCTCGTAAGGTAGCAATGACCTGAGTTGCACTCAAGTATGTACCATCTGGTAGTAATTCTTGCTTCAGTTCATGACCGTCTATAAATTCCTGAACGAGATAAAACTCTTGTTCCTGCTCGAAATGAGCCAAAAGCTGAGGAATTTGCTCGTGGTTTCCTAACTTGTACAGGACTCTTGCTTCTCTATCAAATAAACGTCTCGATACCTCCAAAGTTAAAGAATCGGTAGCCTTGGGCTTGAGTTGCTTGACTACACATAGCGGGTTGCCCGGTAGCTGTCTATCTTCAGCAAGGTAAGTTTGGCCAAATCCCCCGCCTCCGAGGTGTTTGATAATGTGGTAGCGACTACTGAGGATTTTTCCCAGCATGAGGTCAATGTAGTGGCATTGTGAGTTATCTGTTAGTTTATTCTTGGCAATTTGGCAATCCCCATAATGGAGGCTTCCACTATTGCTGATTTTCAGATGTAATATGTAGCAAGCGTTAGGTGACTTTAACACCAGAGATGGCTTGAGTACCTACTCTAGAAACAGCTCTACCACTAAACATGCACCATATGAAATTTTAGCAATAGCCCACGGAATCTATCATCCGTGAAAACACGTCACCAAGGAAGCACCCCAGGCTGGCGCGATCGCCAAATTTCGATCATATTGTCTTCGTCGCTGTTTATCTGCAAGGTATCCGGCTCGTTATACTTAAGCTTAAGTTGCTTGACAACACACAAAGGATTACCAAAGGATCTGCCTATCTTCGGCAAGGTAAGTCTGACCAAATTCCCCTTCTCCCAAAGGTTAACAATTTGGTAACAACCACCGATGGTTTTTGCCAGCATCAGGTTAATCCAGTGGTAGTTTTGGTTATTTGCTAGTTTAGCCTTGACTACTATGAAATCGGCAGAATGGGCGTTAGCAGACGCCTACCCAGAGGGTGTTGCGCAGCCTGCTCATGCTGCGCTTAGCGCAATCGCTCTCGGTAGCAATCTCGGCGACTCCCACACTATTTTGGCAGAAGCCGTCAAAACCATTGCCCAAACCACAGGAATCACTCTACAAGTTCGTTCCAGCTGGTATCAGACAGCACCTGTAGGGCCACCACAGCCCAATTACCTCAATGGCTGTGTCTTACTGAAAGTTCAACTGACGCCCCAAGAATTGCTAGCAACCTTGGTGAAAATTGAAGCCCAATTTGGTCGTACCCGACAGCAACGCTGGGGGCCAAGAACCCTAGATCTCGATCTATTGTTATTTGATGATTTAATTTTGGATACCCCCACTCTCCAACTGCCTCACCCACGGATGACAGAACGAGCGTTTGTGCTGGTACCCTTAGCTGAGATTGCCCCCGATTGGGTCGAGCCAGTTTCCGGAAAAGCGATCATAGAACTCGTTCAGGCGGTAGACTGTTCAGGAGTCCGCCGATTATGATCGCTCAATTATCAGCTTGTTAGGTGTAAACTTTCCAACCTTTAACCTTTAACTTCATCTATGGCACCAGGCCAAGAACCCCCACAGCTACTGAAACAACGCCTATTTCACCAAGGCCGCAAATTTAACTTTGAAGTTAATCGTCTCCGCCTTCCCAATAATGTTGAGGGAGAATGGGAATGTATCCGCCACCCAGGCGGAGCCTTAGCTGTGCCAGTGACACCAGAAGGCAAACTGGTGCTGGTACGACAGTACCGCTTTGCAGTTCAAGGGCGTCTTTTAGAGTTCCCCGCAGGCACCATAGAGACTCTTGAAGACCCAGCTGAGACAATCAAGCGAGAAATTGAGGAGGAAACCGGCTACCGCGCCCATCGGTGGCAAAAGCTGGGGCAGTTTTTTCTGGCTCCTGGCTACTCAGATGAAATTATCTATGCCTTTCTCGCCCAAGATTTGGAGTTACTAGAAAACCCCCCCACTCAAGATGCTGATGAAGACATTGAGACAGTTTTGATGACCCCCCAAGAGTTAGAGCAGGCGATTTTGGATGGAGAGGCGGTAGATGCGAAATCGATTGCCAGCTTTGTCTTGGCTCGTCCGTTCTTGATCTAAAAAGGTGTAAAATCCACACTCAGGAACCGTGCTTTTTCGAATTCGGATTTTGGACACCAAGCCTCATAGCCTAGTTGAGTGAAAAAAGTCCTGCTGTAGAGTCCCA
>CAZZWA010000015.1:10556-25360 GCA_964657555.1 uncultured Microcoleus sp. | reverse complement strand
AGCTCTGAGAATGCAAGGATTTAGCCAATCTCAAGCAAAAAGCAAGCGCCCAAACCCGTAGCTAGAGTTTTCCCTCGCCAAAATCAAGCCACAGATACATGACGCCAGACGGTTAGTGAAGCAGGAACAAAAACGCGGAACTGAAATTTGGCACAGTTTTTGCACCAGATAAAAGTTCTAACGCTTATCCAATTGCTTTCCCATAGATTCTGTGAAATTGATTCTTTTATCTAGACGCTGGACACTCCGCCAGCAGCTCACCATCCTGACAATCCTTTTTTTAGGTTTGAGCGGGGCATCTATGTGGCTGGTAATACAGCTATTTCAAAGTCTGGAGGGTGCAGTTGTTGCCAGAAATCAGAGAGAACTAGCTTTTGCTAACACTAGGCTCATTAAGCAGTTTTGGGAATCAAACCTGGGCCAAACAGAAAAGCAGAGCGGGCAGTGGAACAACCAACTACAGGAACTTTCCACTGAAACCCTGGCTGCCTTCCCACGAGTGGAGGGGGGTTTCTACCTGCTCCAGAACGATCAGCTTTTGGGCTATGCCTTTCCTACGCACGGAGGGCCTGTCCCTAAAAAAGACATTCCTCCTACAGAGCGGGGGACAATTTTGCAACTGACTCGCCAAGCTACGAGCCAGGGTCTGCCTAGGGAATTAGTGCTGCGCCCAGGTTTGGATGTCTTGGTGCTGCGTGCTGACCCCTTACCGCTTTGGGGAGCAGTGTGGACGATGAAACGCATGCCCCGCACTGAGGATAGCAATCAAAAAGGCCTCAGTGTTCTGGTAGTTTTAGGTAATTTAGTTGTAGGAGTCTGGACATTCTACATCGCCTTGCAGCTTCAGTGGGGAGTGCAGCAACTCCAGCAAAGTATCAAGGCTATGGAGGAGGATCGGACAGATCAGATTCCGCCCCTGCCCGCCGAAATGGGAATTTTAGGAGAAGCAATTAACACGATGCAATGTCGCCGTCAGGAGCTAGAACAGCGCCTCGACAGAATAGAGCGCCTTGCCTCTCTAGGTCAGCTAGTTGCAGGGGTAGCTCATGAAGTTCGCAATCCTCTAGCTAGTATGCGCCTTAACTTACAGTACACGGAACGGCAACTGCAAAAACAGGGTATCGCCACTCTACCTATTGTCAGCTTAGTGGAGCAAGTAGACCGTCTGGAGCATTTAGTCCGTCGGCTGTTATATTTTGATCAAAATCAGCACCAGGAAGATTTAGTGACAGCATCCCTAGAGGCGATCGCTGAAGAATCTGTCTCTCTGCTGCGGCTTTCTGCCCAAGAGAAGGGGGTATTGCTAGTCTATCAGGGGTCTGCCAAGCCTTTACCCCAAGTGCTGCTGCGCCCTCTAGAGTTAGGACAGGTAATGGTAAATTTAATTCTCAATGCCATTCAAGCTAGTCCTGAGAAAGGCCAAGTCGAGGTAGGAGTAGACCAGAAACTGGGCTATCTGATTGCCTGGGTTGAAGACCAAGGGCAGGGGTTGCCACCAGAAGACCGAGAGCGGATTTTCGATCCATTCTATTCCACGAAGCCGGAGGGAACAGGCTTGGGGCTATCGATTAGTCACGAGATTGTAACTCGGCATGGTGGGCATATCGAGCTGGAATCCCAATCAGGCCGTACCCGCTTTAGTGTTTATTTACCTTTAAAAAGTTAAGTAACAATAAATGTTTTACAAACAGACGGGTGGCTTAGCTTTCAAAAATCATAGTTTAATACATCTCTATCTCGGCTATCTGAATAATCAGCCTATTTCCATAAGTGTACTTTTTCTAGGAACAGATATTGCTGGAATTTACTCGGTAGCGACTCGGGAAAAGGTAAGAAAACAGGGGATAGGGACAGCTCTTACTTTAGCAGCCCTGTATGAAGCCCGCAATCAAGAGTATCAGATTGGCACTTTGCCAGCTTCTGGGGATGAGCAAAATTTATCTGCTCGCATTGGATTTAAAGCTGGCTGTAAATTTTGTACTTACCAGTAGAGGCGAGCAAACGATGGCTAAGATTCTAATCATTGATGACGAAAAAGCATTGCGCCAAGCAATGGCGCAGATATTAAAAGATGAAGGCCACTCTATTCTAGAAGCAGGAGATGGAGAGCAGGGACTAAAAATGATTCAGTCGAAAGATGCAGCAGCTCACCCCGATTTGGTCTTTCTAGATCTGAAAATGCCCAAGACTCAGGGAATAGCTGTCCTCAAAGCCTTGGGAACAAAATTGTTTGATTTGCCTGTGATTGTGATGACAGCCTATGGCACCAGCCGTACAGCCATTGAAGCGATGCAGTCGGGAGCCTATGATTACTTAACGAAACCCTTCGATCTAGAGGAGCTGGTCAATATTGTTCAGAAAGCTTTAGCTCATACTCGGGCATTAGCCTATCAGGTTGGTGAGGCAAATCCCCAAACCCTTGGGCAGCCAGAAGAACTGTTGGGGCGATCGCCTGCGATGGCAGAAGTCTTTAAACTTATAGGCAAAGTTGCTCAAGGGAACACCACGGTTTTAATTTTAGGTGAATCTGGCACGGGTAAAGAGTTAGTCGCTTCCACCCTCCATGCGGCTAGTCCTCGCAGTCGCGGGCCATTGGTAAAAGTCAATTGTGCTGCACTGCCAGAGCATTTGCTAGAAGCAGAGTTGTTTGGTCACGAGAAAGGAGCTTTCACAGGAGCCAATAATTTGCGTATTGGTCGCTTTGAACAGGCGAATGGCGGCACCATATTTCTTGATGAAGTGGGAGAGTTAAGCCCAACAATCCAGGGTAAATTGCTGCGGGTGTTGCAGGATAAATCTTTCGAGCGATTAGGCAGTAACCAAACTCGCACCGTAGACGTCCGCGTTTTAGCTGCTACCAATCGGAATTTAGAGCAGTTGGTGAGCCTCAACCAGTTTCGGGAAGATCTCTACTATCGCTTTAATGTGGTGCGGATTGAACTGCCACCTTTGCGCGATCGCCCAGAAGATCTAGAGCAATTGACACAACATTTTTTAAGCACTATTGCTCTGCGAAATGGCATCAAAAGTCTAGCCATTACCAAAACCGCTTTAGAACAACTTCGGAGTTATCCTTGGCCTGGAAATGTAAGAGAGTTGCAAAATACCTTAGAGCGAGCAGCAGTGCTTTCTGGGGGACGAACCATACTGCCAGAGCATGTGATTTTCAGTCAAGAGCGTCAACTGGATTTGAACTTAGCGCAAGCCGTTGCCGAGTTGGAAAAAAACCTCATCCGTCGTGCCCTCGCTTTTTATCCTCAAGAACCTCATAAAGTTCTAGGGCTGGACGCTAAAAGCTTTGAGCAGAAACGGCAACAATGGAATTTATAGAAACTTCTTCCCAAAGCGGAGAGGTTTCCACCCCCTGGTTGGCCTAAAAATAGCAAAGGTGAAACTATTGATATCTTCATCAACATCAACAATACCGAGATGGTGATTATTAAACCCGCAGAAACACTTTCAGAGCCTGAGTGGGACAAGATTATAGATATTGACTTCAAAGGGCACTTCAACTGTTCGCAGTTCGCCGCTATTTAAAGATGAATTTCCTATTTTCTAAACCATCTGTCGAAACTCACCTAGAGACTCAGACAGCTCTCTACCCGACTCTACGGCACTTGGTTCGCTTTTTACCTTGGGACTATAAACGGGTTGTCGGCTATCTGCAAGAAGAGGCTAAGAACAATCCTTTTTTACGGGAAAGTTCTCGTGCATCCACTCACTCAGGGGGAGGCGAAGCCTTGATAGAGGATGTGCTGCCTGAGTGGTATAGTCCGACTGCACAGGGGCCAAGTCTTCAGGAGCATCTTGCTGGACAGATATCAGCCTTATCATTACCATCAAGACAACGCGAGGCTCTCCTCTATCTCACTCAGTGGCTCTCGAATTCTGGTTATCTACAAGAAACTCCAGAGATTTGGGCTGCTGGTAGTGTCTGGAGTTCTAGAGAACTAGAGGCTGTTGTGCCTTACCTACAAAGTCTCGATCCGCCAGGAATCGGTGCTCGTTCTCTACGAGAATGTCTGCTGTTGCAGCTCAAAAACCAGCCTCAAAGTTTAGCTTTTCTGTTAGTTCAAGAGTATTTAGAGGAGTTAGCAAGTTGTACGGGCAGTTCTCTGGAAGCAAGACATAATTGCGAGGTATTGCTCCAAAAATTGACCCAAAATTGCCAAGTTTCTCTTGATGCTGACATCAAGACTATAACAGTTGCTATTCGCCAAATTCAAGAGTTAGAACCCCGTCCGGCCAGAAATTTTGGTGATAGCAATGTTCCTATTGTCACCCCTGACTTGAAAGCAGAACCGCAAACAATAGGAGGCTGGCGGGTTTCCTTAACCTATGAAGTTGAGCAACGCTTTTGTCTCAACCCTGAAGCAATTGAGCTTTTGACGAAATCAAACAAGCGATCACCAGAGACTCAAAAGCTAGAAGCCTTATTACAAAAAGCTCAGAGTTTGCTCACTGCTGTAAACCAATGGCAGGAAAATCTGTTGAAAGTTGGTCAATTTCTTGTTGATCGCCAGCAAGCCTTTTTAGGCAGTCAGGATAGACTAGACTTGGTGCCAACTCCTCAGCAATTGGTGGCTCAAGCCGTAGGACTGAGTAACGCTACAGTGAGTCGGATTGTCCGGGGACGCTATATGTTGATTAGTGACCAATCTAGTCGGATTATTCTACTGCATTCCCTCTGTGTCCCTGTACGCGCAGGCGGACGCACTCCTCAACAAGTCCAGCAACTGCTATCGCAACTCATTCAGGAAGAGTCACCCACTCATCCCTATAGTGATGAACAGCTAGCTCAGCTGCTCAAAATCCGGTATGGTTTGCCCATTGCTCGGAGAACTGTGACTAAGTACCGCAAACTTGCTGGGATAGACTCATCCCATCATCGCAGATTGCCCGATTAAAGAAACGCCAATCTGCTGGGAGGATGCCAAGGAATATATTTATGTGTTATATCAATTTGATATAACCGTTTACAATACTTTACAATAACCAGGTCAACCATAGTATGAAGAGCTTGCCCACGGCACCAGCAGCCGTTAATAAATGGCTAGTCACTTTCACCATCATGACTGGCACTTTAATCGCCATTATCGACACCAGCATTGTTAACATAGCAATTCCCAAAATTCAGGCGGATTTTAAAGTCGATATCGATCAAATTAGTGCTGTAGCAACCTTCTACATCATTAGCAATGTCATTGTGATGCCGCTGACTGGCTATCTAAGTGCCCTGTGGGGACGCAAACAATTCTATGCCGGGTCGATCATACTATTTACACTGGCATCCTTATTATGTGGACTGGCTTGGAATCTCCAATCTCTTGTCTTATTTCGTATCCTGCAAGGATTAGCTGGAGGTGCTTTAATACCCAGCGCTCAAGCTATTTTGTTTGAGACTTTTCCCAAAGAAGAACATGGTAAAGCTATGGGTATTTTTGGCCTGGGGGTGATTCTCGGCCCTGTGATCGGCCCAATTTTAGGAGGGTATTTAACAAATACAATCGGCTGGCGTTCTATCTTTACTGTCAATCTGCTGCCAGGAATCCTTGCTGCTGTCTTGGTATTTCTGTTTATTCACAATCCACCTTACTTGAAAAAACCCGAAGGAAAATTTGATTGGCCGGGTCTGATAACATTAATAATTAGCCTATCCAGCTTGCAGTATAGTCTAGAAAATGGGCAGCGGCTGGGTTGGTTTCATTCTGGGCTGATTGTTCTTTTGACCGTGATTGGGCTGCTCAATTTGGCTTATCTAGTACGGCGGGAGTTAGTTACACACAATCCGATTATCGATTTATCAGTATTTAGCAATGCCACTTTTGTCGCAGGCAACATCATTGGAGTTTTAGCAGGATTTAGCCTCTTCGGCGTGCTATTTATATTGCCCATTTTTATGAGCCACGTTTTGCACTTCAACCCACTTCAGATGGGTCTAGCTCTAATGCCGGGAGCTATAGCTACAGCGATCGCTATGCCAATTGCTGGTCGGTTGGCAGATCGCTTAGATCCCCGTATTCCCTTGGCCGTGGGGATTACTATTTTTGTGGCAGCTACATGGCAGTTCAGCTATTTAAATGTCAACTCCGGCTACTGGGATTTGTTCTGGCCTCAAGTCGGACGAGGACTTGGTTTAGGGTTCGTTTTCGTGCCTTTGTCTACAGCGACTTTAGGCAGCGTCAACATTGCGAAAACTGCATCGGCTTCTGGCTTGTACAATCTCATTCGCCAGTTAGGAGGTAGTTTAGGCATTGCCGTGCTGGCGCTCATGCTCCAGCGCTTAGAATCCTCTCACTTGAATCAATTGGGGGTTGCAGGAGCGAATCTCAGTGGCACTGCAACTGGGGCGATCGCTCCCCTAGCTGATTTGCAGCAGCAAGCGTCGATTTTAGCTTACGACGACTTGTTTCGATACAGCGCCTTGATCTTTGCTGCAAGTTACTTGCCTCTGTTCTTTCTCAGAGTCAACAGAGAATCCCAGCAAAAAGCATTAGTTCCATTGGAGTAAACTCATTCCCTGGAGTATCATTACAGGGCATCGGAATATCAACCGATGCTCCTCTCCATTGAACAGTTCGTAAAGTTTGTCTATCCCATCATCAGCGGAAAAGTCATCATATCATGTCCGCTTGAATACTTACGAGATCGCGTTGAGCTGGTAATAGCTAATTACTAATTGTTTAAAGCCTCTATTCCATTAGCCATTAGCCATTAGCAAAAAACGACAGACTATAAACAAAGTGATTAGCCGGACAGGATATTACTGGTAGACGAGAGGCCGAAATTGTTCCCGAGGCGATCGCCTGCTACTTGGGAAAAACTGAGCCCACCGCCATTAATAAAACCACCCTGAATTTAATAAAAATTTTACATTTTAGATTGAATTAACTTTAAAATCAGGATTACTGCGGAGTCAGACTGCTATCAATCTTCTCAATCACTTTTGCTTTAATAGTGCGATTTTCAGTAACAGGGGTTGAGGTTCCTGTAGCAGGAGGACTCTCAGGTTTTAGTTTTCCTACTGCAATGATCGCCTCTCCTACAGTCGGCGTCTCTGAAATTGGACTTCCGGATGATGATTCAAAAGTAGCATTAGAAATGTCTATGGAAAAAGTAGGCCCAAGAATTATGAATAAAGGACATACCTGATTTGGCTGGCAAACTGGTTTAATATCGGGGGTCTTTACCGTTAAGGTATTCCCATCAATGTTAGTAATTTTCCCCTGAATTACAGTCAAGCTAGACCGATTAGGAGAGGATTGAGCCACTGAAGGAAGAGCTAGTAAGTTGAGAAAAGCTATACCTGTTAAAGCAGCTATAGCCTTAAATTTGGCTAGTTTTAGGAACATTATTTTGATTTCTTTATCTTTGATACGATAGCACTCAATATCATAAACTTTAGAGAGAACGAGATTTATAAACTCTTAATGAATTTCTGTAAATTTCTCATGAAGCAAGGAATGTAGGAAAATTCCCACAAAAAACATCAATTCCCTTGAAGTGACTGAACCAAGTTAGAGCAAAGCGAGTCTAATATCAGTGCATGACGGACTCTAAAGGCCAAACCTGGGGAGCCAGAAGTTGACTGCCTCCAAGACTGGTTTAATTAACTTCTTACAGAAGAAATTATGAAGCTGAAATACTGGGGTTTATCGTTTTTCCTTTGCTTAGGGTTACTGAACCCTGCCTTAGCCGCTGATACACCAAAAGATCCAAAAGTTCTGCATCTCCTCAATCGTCTCACTTTTGGGCCGCGACCAGGAGACATTCAAAAAGTCGAGTCTTTGGGTATAGACCGCTACATTCAAGAACAGCTTTCACCACAATCCCCTCTTGACCCCCTGCTGGTTTCCTATCAACTTGCTCAGTCACCAACTTTGCATCAGAATCCTATAGATATTCTCAAACAGTACAATTCCCCAGCAACGGAACTACCAACGCAACAAGGCCAAAAGCCAAATCAGCAAGCAATCCAACAAGCCCGCAATGAACTATCGCGCCAAGCAATGCAGCAAGCACTTCAATCACGGTTGGTACGTGCTGCTTATAATCCGCAACAGTTGCAGGAAGTGATGGTGGACTTTTGGTACAACCATTTCAACGTTTATAGCGACAAAGGGTTGGATCGGATCTGGATAGGAGTTTACGAAGAACAAGCCCTCAGACCCTATGCCCTAGGGCGCTTTCGCGATCTGTTGGGAGCCACCGCTCATCATCCTGCCATGCTATTTTATCTGGACAACTCGCAGAATCGAGTCAAGGGATTAAATGAGAATTACGCCCGCGAGTTAATGGAGTTGCACACTCTGGGGGTTGACGGAGGCTATACCCAACAGGATGTGATCGCCTTGGCGCACATCCTGACTGGATGGAGCTTTTGCCGTCCCGGTCAGAAAGCAGATACTGACTACGGGTTCTGTTTCAATAAACAGCAGCACGATTTTGGTGACAAAGTTTTTCTGGGGCAGACTATAAAAGGTAGTGGAATAGGGGAAGGGGAGCAAGCGCTGGATATACTGGCACGACATCCAGCTACTGCCCGTCACATTAGCTATCAATTAGCCCAGTACTTTGTCGCCGATCAACCACCGCCGAGCCTAGTTAATCATTTAGCACAGCGCTTTCAAGAGACTGATGGAGATATTCGTGCTGTGCTTTCTACCCTCTTCCACAGTTCTGAGTTTTGGGATCAGAAGAACTACAATGCAAAGTTCAAAACGCCTTATCAATATATAGTTTCTGCGCTCCGAGCTACAGATACTCCCATCACTAATTTCACACCAATCTCAGACATGCTGCAACAACTGGGAATGCCGCTCTTTGGTTGCCTCACCCCAGACGGCTACAAAAACACAGAAGATATTTGGCTCAACCCAGATGCCATGACCCGCCGTTTGAGCTTTGCCACACTCTTAGCTAATGGTAGCCTGCCTCTTGGGGGAATGTTAGGGAATAAGGATCTGATGCCTAATCAGGTGCTCAATAATCACTCCACTCAAAGTAATCCTGTGGATGCACTCCAGTTAGCTACCACCGTGGGAAACAGTTTCTCCCAACAGACAGAAACAACGCTCTCTACAAGCCCACCCCAACTACGTGCTGCTTTAATCCTTGGTAGCCCAGAATTTATGCGTCGTTAATTGGTGGCTCTCCTGCACTTAGTGTGGAAAACCACGTTTTTTGGGTACAGGTTAAAACCAGATATTGCACCATTTTCATTTTTTGTTGACGGTAACGGTCAAAAGCGATAACAAAAAAGTGCAACTTGTAGGCGCTATAGCTTAAAAAGTTCATGGTTAAAATCGGCAGACAGATTTTTGAGCTAATGGGCAGCTTTTAGCAATAAGAGGGTCTCCTTTAATATTAAGTAGATTGAGATGTGTTAATTTATTCAATGGTTTAATATCAGCAATGGAATTATAACTGATATCGAGTTTTGTTAGGTGATTCAGGAATGCTAGGGAGCTGATGTCATAAACTTGATTGTATTGGATGTAAAGGTATTTTAAGTTGGTTAGGGATTGAAGAGCGGTGATATCGTTAATTTGATTTCTGCTAATATCCAGAGTGGTTAAATGTCCCAACGATTGGAGTGGCTTGATATCGTTAATTGCATTGCTACGTAAGTAGAGTTCGTTTAGCTGAGTCAGAGATGTTAATGGGCTGATGTCAGTGATCGCATTATTACTGAGGTAGAGCTTAGATAGATTGGTCAAGAATTTCAGCGGGGTGATGTCAGATAATTGATTGTCTCTGAGGAAGAGTTCACCTAGATGGCTTAGGGATGTAAGAGAGCTAATGTCTGTGATCTGATTGCCGTTGAGGAGAAGCTGATTGAGATGGCTTAAAGATTTCAGCGGAATGACGTTGGAGATTTTATTATTTTGAAGGTTGAGTTGAGTGAGGTTGGTCAGAGATTGCAGCGGACTAATATCAGAAACTTTATTATCTTGAAGCTCGAGTTTGGTTAGACTGGTTAGGGATGTCAGGGAACTGATATCGGATATTTGATTTTCGCTGAGTACAAGCCGAGTTAGATGAATCAGGGATTTGATGGGACTTATATCATAGATTTTATTGCTGTGAATATCGAGTTCAGTTAGACTTGTTAAAGAGGCAAGGGGACTGATATCAAATATTTGATTATTTGCAAGGTCGAGTTTGGTTAGATTTGCAAGTTTTAGCTTAGCTTGATAGCAGTCAGAAGTATTAGACTTTTGCAATAGCACAAGGACAGTACGTCTAGCAGCTACAGGAAGATTAGCTTTATTGAGACACCAATCGGTAAAGTTTCTGAAAGTTGTTGGTAAAGGCTTGCGTATATCATTAGAAACATTGCATCCTTCTAGAGTAAACGCAAGTACCATACAGGTGCCAATCACCTTAGTCAATACTTGAGCAATAGTAAAGCAACGCTTGCCCGAAAAAATCTTGAATACTTGATAATTATGCAAAGCCATTAGCAGTGTTTTCTCTCTTCAGATTTTTGCAATAACTAGCCATGGGTTGGGCATATTTACCTAAAGTTATTGACAATATTACCAGTGATGCTCCCCCTGTTGAATTTATCTAGAATCTAGTTTTTCCACTAATTTATTAGTTATTTTGTACTAATTCTTCTTTAAACGTACAGATTACTTATTAAGAAAGACGTGGCCCAAATGAAACTGTTCCTCTAAAGCATAGCCCTGCTTCCCTCATGGAGTTGCTCTCCCCGTCTGTACAAACTTCATTCAATATTGCTGCTGTGCCAATTGCTTGATGCCAACTTGAGAGCGATTGCCACAAAGAGCGAACTTCCAGTATCCTAGGCCGTAAATTCTAATGCAAGAGAGGGGACGATGCTGGAACAACAACGTCAACGGGCGATCGCCGCGTTTCAAGCGTTCTTAAATACGCCCTTCCAATGGCGACTACAACAGTATCGCAGTACCTCCCCAGAGGCAGATGCCTTGAAGTTATTCCACGACGTTGCTGCTTGCGTACCAGCTTACAAGGCTTTTTTGCAGGAACAAGGGGTTAATCCTACCTCGATCCAGACTTATGAAGATTTCCAAAAACTGCCTCTGACGACTAAAGAAAATTACCTGCGGCGTCACTCGTTAGCAGATTTGTGCCGCAACGGGCAGCTGGAAACGTGCGACACAATTGCTGTTTCCTCAGGTTCAACAGGCAAGCCGACGTTTTGGCCTCGCTTTCTGACAGATGAACTTCAGATTGCGACTCGTTTCGAGCAAATATTCCATGACAGCTTTTCTGCTGACACCCGCCGCACTTTAGCGGTAATTTGTTTCACTTTAGGTACCTGGGTAGGTGGGATTTACACAACCAACTGCTGCCGCTACCTTGCTAGCAAGGGCTATCCCGTTACAGTAATCGCTCCCGGCAATAACAAAGAAGAGATATTCCGGGTTGTGCAGGAACTTGGTACTGCTTTTGAGCAGGTTGTGTTACTAGGTTACCCACCCTTCCTTAAGGATATTATCGACACTGGCATCGCCCGTGGTATTGATTGGCAGCAATATCAGCTGAAAATGGTTTTTGCTGGAGAAGTCTTTAGCGAGGAATGGCGCACCTTGGTGGGCGATCGCGTGGGGTCAAAAAACCCTTACTATGACTCAGCCTCTCTGTATGGCACCGCCGACGCGGGTGTCTTGGGCAATGAAACACCTTTGAGCATCTGTATCCGCCGTTTCTTAGCAGAACATCCAGATGCCGCCCGTGCCCTATTTGGGGAATCGCGCCTGCCCACACTTGTACAGTATGACCCTTTGAGCCGCTTCTTCGAGACTCATGATGATACGCTGCTGTTTTCCGGAGATAACGGCATTCCTCTGGTACGCTATCATATTTCTGATACTGGGGGGATTATCCCTTACGATGCGATGCTCCAGTTTTTGACCAAGTGGGAATTCGATCCTGTGGCATATTTGTCTGTTGAGAAAAGAGGGAGACAAGATGCTCATCTCACAGGAGATATCAGAGGTATTCATCCCCTCCCTTTTGTTTACGTCTTTGGCAGATCTAACTTCACGGTTTCCTACTTCGGCGCAAATATCTATCCAGAAAATGTAACCGTAGGATTAGAGCAACCCATAATTAGAGAGTGGGTAACGGGTAAATTTGTCCTGCAAGTTAAGGAAGATGCAGACAAAAACCTCTTTCTCTCCGTTGTTGTAGAGTTAGCGCCCTCCGTGACAGCGCCTGAACAAAAGAGGGAGGCGATCGCTTCCTCCATTCTTTCCCAACTGCTCCGACTCAACAGCGAGTTTGCCAACTATGTTCCCTCAGAGTACCAGATGCCACAAGTGACACTAGCCCCAACTGGCGACCCGGAGTACTTCCCCATCGGAGTCAAGCATCGCTACACGCGCAAATAATGTCTGTAGAGACAGAAAATTTCTGCATCTACTCAGTTCGCAGCAGCCTGCTGCTGTTGCATAATAGAGCGGAAGACTTCTCGATGGATAGGCACGGCTCGATGAAAACTCAGATGGACTTCTACCCACTCACCGTCAACCCGGATCGCTTCGACTTCCTCCGGAGTAACTGGTTTGCACAAGTCCCAGGTCAAGACATCTGCAATTGTCGCCCTGTCGTTGCTGTTTAAAAGTGCAGTTGTTTGAGGTTGGGTGGCAGTAAGCATGATGCTTAAGTTCTCAATGCAGTTTATTAGTACATATGTACTATCATACTAACTTGAGTAGCATCTAGCTAGTGATCAGAGGTAGATTTTCTTAAGCTCTAGCGCTTCAAGTTAAGTAAATTTATCACTCTAACTACAGGAGAGCCTACAGAGCGAGTTTATTTATATTTGTAGGAAGATAATTTTAAACTCGCAGATGATTGTAGAGTGTTTGCCATTTACCCAACCAGCTAAGCAAATCTTTTTCGCTGATGCGACCACCTTGAGATTGCAGTTGCAGCACTTGCTCCAGTTCTGCTGCTGATCGCCCAGTTTGCTGCACCCAAGCGTTGCTTATAGTTTGGTGGTCAACTGGTGTTGTTCCCAACGAGAGTGATTTTTGCAGATGCAGTTGTTCTTCCTTGCCTAACACTTCCACCACAAATTCGCTGCTTTCAGCTTTGTGCAACACACTTGCTAGGGCTTGAATGTAAGCTTCGCTATGATCAACGACAGGTGTAGCTAAGGTAGCAGGCAATCCAAAGCGCCGGTTGCCAGCCAGCACCAGCACCAGGAGGATCACACCGACTTGCACAAAGACAATTGCCAAGGGGGTCTTGGCTAAGTAAGTCACCCAACTTCCTTCTCCTTGCTTCTTCCTGACTTCCGGATCTTTGTAACCATGTATATATTCATCTACCCAAATCGTAGGTCGGATTTTGGCTGCGAGTTTTTCTCCTGCGCCTGATCGCGTGACCAACTCAGCCAGGAATTTGTAGTTACCAGACTCATCCTGATAAGCATTGGCGGCCAGATAGGGCGTTGTGGCATATATGACTCGCCCTTTACCCAGCTTTTCTTCCCAAACTACACTACCGAAGCGATCGCCCAATCGGCTGACTTTACTTCCCCGCAATTCCTTTTCTCGCCGTTGTGTATCAATTTTGACTACACCTTCCGGACTTTTTTGATGTGTGCTAAAAGCTGCCTCCGTAACCGGCTGTCGCACTCCCAAAATCACCAGCGTATTGCCGTCTTCTACCCACTGCCACTCTTTGTGAGGCAGCCCTAGTTCCTCTAGCTGAGGGTTGATACGTAATAGGACGCTCGGATGGCTTTTAGCTAGTGCTGTGCGCTGCTTGGGTTGCACAACCCCATGAGGCGGATCGCGCCGTTCTGCCAGCGAATTTGAGTTCTCAGATTCTAAATTCAGATGGCTGACTCCTGGTAAATCATCAAACGGCTTTTGCCAACGTTTGATGGGTATCCCCTGCTTTTCCATGAAGGCGTACCAAGCACCATACCCGTCTGGAGCCCGGTTGTAGGTAGAACCACTGTTGAGCTGGTTATTACCTGGAGCTGCCAATAGAGTATATAAAATTACTGCCCCTAGGGCGATCGCTAGGAACCAGAGCCGACGCTTTTTCAACATCACTCTCTCCACCTCCTATTTCTTCTGCTGAGTGAGGGAGGTTGAGGAGGGGTAGCCTCTTGGCCCTGAATTTGCTGATAGGCTTGCTGACACTGAGCAAAGTCATCTGCTGATATCTCAGCATTACCAAAACACAGTTGCTCGTGAGTTGTAAGTAAAGTTTGATACAAACCTGCTTGGGGCAGTTCCTGCATTAATTGTCGATATTCCCCATCGGTACGGCTGAGTTGGTGAGGAGCAATGCCAGTTTCATGCAATTTCTGCAACATGGCCATGTAAAGGGAACGACAAGCCTCGCCGTAGTTACCCTGACGGTAAAATTCTTGCGCTCGCTGTAGCCAAGCTGATACCGTTAGCTCACTAACTCCTGAGTCTGTTCTTGAGGCTGAATTTCGCAGCCGTGAGGGGAAAGAGCTGAGGCGATCGCCCCATAATCGCCACACCTGCCAAACTATCCAAGATAGAAACAAGCCTATTATAACCCAAAAAGCCACTTCTTTGTATGACCAGATCCATAACAATAGTCGCAACAAGTTACTTAACCAAGGAGATAGAGATACACCAGGTAGTGTGGGAGGATGAATCTGAGAGACTGTTAATTCCACCCATTCCCCAAGCTGTTGCAGTTGCTGCTGCATCTGCCAACCAAAGTTAGTCTTCTCAAATGCATCTACTGACATAAACAGAGTGTTGAGTTTTGTGAGCATAACAGCGCATAGCGCGTGCGGAGTTTCGAGTGAAGGA
>CAZZWA010000015.1:0-10456 GCA_964657555.1 uncultured Microcoleus sp. | reverse complement strand
GTTGAGTTTTGTGAGCATAACAGCGCATAGCGCGTGCGGAGTTTCGAGTGAAGGAGTGACAACGGAGACAATGGGGTAATTTCATCCTCAGATCAAGGGCGCAAGGCTTTGGCAGTTCTAGGAAGAATTTACCCTATACTTGTTGCCCCAAGTTAGCAAAAGGTGATGCCTCCCCATCTCCCTGTTTTTCTTGCCTGATCTTGACATTCACAGGCATGCTAGATAAGGGAGTGGAGCAGGGCGGTTTGAAAATGACCATCTACTTCTACAAGGTTAACGACCCCTACGGCTGTTTTTCCAACTTTTCCCCCCATGGGATTTATCTGTTGGGTCAATACTGGCAGACTGTAGAGCACTACTATCAAGCACAAAAATTTGTCAACACTGAGGATGAATTATTAATTTCAGTGATTCGCTCTGCCGAGACACCAGCTCAAGCTGCTGCGCTGGGACGCGATCGCACGAGGAAAGTCCGTTACGACTGGGAACCAGTAAAATGCCAAGTTATGCGGCGAGCCGTACTTACCAAGTTTCTGGCTCATTTGGACATTCAGGCTATTCTACTTTCAACTGGCGACCAGCTGCTGGTTGAAGACTCTCCTACTGATTACTACTGGGGTTGTGGTGCGGATAAAACAGGTCAAAATCATCTAGGCAAAATTCTCATGAGTGTCAGGGAAGAAATCCGCCAACAGTTGAAAAATTAGTTCGGCTCTCCCATACTTGTGGTAATCATCCACGTTGATGAATCAGCCAAGCTTTGCTCTGCAAAGCTTTCAAAGCAACCTTTTCCAGGAAACTACCAGAAATAGGAAGTTTTCTTTCACAAGTACGGGAGAACCCCATAGCTAATGACTTTCAACAATTAGCAATCCTTCAATGAGTGAAATCCTCATTTCCTCTGAGTGGAGATTTTTAAATCATCTCCATATTTTCACGAATGTACGGAACCGCTTCACTGTAGCAGAATACTTATATAGAGGGTAGATCAACAACACATTTATCATCTCAGTGGATAAATTGAATGCCTAGAACCGATGATCCGCAAGCACTGCCGCCACAACTAGACCAGGAAGGTTTGCTGCACCGAATCACCAACCAGATTCGTCAATCTCTGGACTTGTCAGAGATTTTAAGGGCAACCGTTGCTGAAGTCCGGGCATTACTGGAGACAGACCGGGTTATGGTCTATCGGTTTCATACTGATACCACTGGAGAAGTGATTGCAGAGTCGATTTATGACAATCGCCTCCCCTCCCTACTAGGGCTAAACTTTCCTGCTGATGATATTCCTCTTCATGCCCGCGAGATATTTCTTAAAAAGGGCGGACGCTCAATTGTCAATGTTGCCTCAGGACTCATTGGTCTGAGCCTACCTAACTCTCAAACAACATTCCCACATCCAGAGGAAATCTACTATCGGTCAGTAGACCCATGCCATATCGAATACCTAAAAGCAATGGGTGTGCAATCTTCCCTAGTCGTGCCGATTTTGCATCGCGATGACCATTTACGCAATGCTAAGGCTAGCCTATGGGGGCTATTAGTATCTCACCACTCAGAATCGCGAACTGTTAGCGATCGCGAACTGCAAATTGTTCAGTTGGTAGCCGATCAAGTGTCGGTAGCGATCGCTCAGTCAAATCTTCTCAGACAAGCTCACGAAAAAGCTGCCAGAGAAGCGACAATTAACCGAGTGGCCACCTTGCTGCATGCGCTGCCGAAGATTCAGCTGCAAGAAGCACTTGAGGAAACTGTTGCTGCCTTTCAATGTTCGGGGGGCCGAATTTATATAGCAGCAGAAAACTTTTATCCAGGGAAACTTTACCAGGACACGACAGGGAAAAACCAAGATTTTTTACAAAACTTACCCTCGACTTCGCTAATTGCTTGTGGCACTCAACCCACAATAGAAGCAGACAAAGAGCGCCTGATCGAAGAGCATCCTGTCTGGCAAGCATATTTCGAGTTAGACAACGCAGTCGGCAATGGCCTTTGGGTGGTTACGGATCTCTACAAAGAGGCACAACTGCGAGTGATCGCACCAGCGTTTAGCTCTACTCAGATTCGAGGCATGCTGATTGTGCCTCTCCAGTATCGTCAAAAGTTTCTGGGTTATCTGAGTGTGTTTCGCGATGGAATTGACACGGAAACTTTATGGGCAGGACAATTTAATCCCGATCTGCGACAACTACAACCCCGTAACTCCTTTGAAGCTTGGCGAGAGCTGAAAAGAGGTCAAGCACAAGAATGGACTCATGAAGAACTGGAACTGGCGCATGCCTTGAGTTATCAATTCTCTATGGCAATTCAGCAGTATCAACTGTATGAGCAGGTGCAAGCTCTGAATGCCAATCTGGAACGTCAAGTCCAAGAACGTACAGCCCAGTTGCAAAAGTCTTTGAAGAAAGCACGCGTCCTCCAGCAAGTAACAGGCCAAATCCGCAGCACGCTGGAATTACAGACCATCCTACAAACTATTGTCCAGGAAGTGCGAGTGCTGCTTTCCACAGATCGGGTGGTGATTTACAAATTTACCCAAGCCTGGGAAGGTGAGGTAGTCGTAGAAGAAGTGACAAGCAATTCGCTCTCAATTTTAGAGCAGAAATATGAGGATGAATGTTTTTCTCGGGAGTACGCCTATCTATACAAAATAGGACGGCTTCGGGCGATAGATAATGTGTTTGAGTCAAATTTACAAGCCTGTCATATAGATTTTTTGAGGAGTATTCAGGTTCAAGCCAGCTTGACTGTACCAATCCGGATGGGGGAGCAACTTTGGGGGTTACTTATTGCCCATGAATGCCATAATCCTAGAATATGGCAAACCTCGGAACTGGATTTGCTGCAACAATTAGCCGATCAAGCAGCGATCGCCATCCATCAAGCAGAACTCTACGAACAAAGCCGTACCGCTGAGGCTGAGGCAAATTTGAAAGCTCGAAAGCTAGAGCAAGTTGCCGAACAACAGCAAGCTTTGTTCAGAGTCATTACTAAAATCCGAGAATCCCTTAACATACAAACAATCCTGAAAGCGACAACAACTGAGGTGCAGCATCTACTGGGAGCAGACCGTGTGGGCGTGTTTCGCTTCCATGAAGATGGGGAGGTCGCCGGAGGTTGCTCCTACGAGCGTGGGGAGTTCATCTCCGAGGATATTCGACCAGGCTTGGTGTCAGCTTTAGCAGCTAAAGTCCACGACCACTGCTTTGGTAAGCAGTTTGCGGCGAAATATCATCAAGGTCGGATTCAGGCAGTTGCTGACATTTACGACACAAATTTAAGTCATTGTCACATCCAGCTTCTTGAGCAATTTCAAGTACGAGCTAACTTGGTTGTGCCCCTGCTAAAAGGGGACGTTTTATGGGGGTTGTTATGCATTCATCAATGCGATGCCCCCCGCCACTGGGAAGATGCGGAAATTGATTTTGTCACCCAGATTGCTGCTCAACTGGGGGTCGCACTACAGCAAGCAGAATTACTCGCTCAAACTCAGCGTTACTGTGAACAACTCTCTTGTACCCTCGATCAGCTCAAGAAAACTCAAACCCAACTCATTCAAACGGAAAAAATGTCCAGTTTGGGACAGCTTGTTGCTGGTGTTGCCCACGAAATTAACAATCCGGTCAATTTTATCTACGGCAATCTTGGCCACGCTGGTCAATACGCTCAGGATTTGCTCAACTTGCTCGATCTCTATCAACAACATTATCCTCATCCAGATCCTGAGATTGTTGAGCAGGCGGAGGCAATTGACTTAAAGTTTCTGGCTGAGGATTTACCTAAGCTGCTTATATCTATGAAAGTAGGGGCTGAGCGCATTTACCAACTTGTTGTTTCTTTGCGTAATTTCTCGCGCCTCGACCAAGCTGATAGGAAGCCGGTGGACATCCACGAGGGTCTTGACAGTACCCTCTTGATCTTGCAACATCGACTTAAAGCGAAGCCAAACGAGCCTGGAATTCAGGTGATTAAAACTTACAGTGACTTGCCCCTAGTCGAATGCCATGCTGGTCAACTGAATCAGGTATTTATGAATGTGATTAGTAATGCGATTGATGCCTTAGAACAACGGGACGATGAGTGCCCTGCCTGGGAAATTCAAAATTCACCAAGTCAGATTACTATCCGCACTTCCCTGCGTACTGAGTCCTTAGTTGAAGGTCTGGGCACTCAGTATGTTGTGATCCAGATTGCCGACAATGGACTAGGCATGACTGACGCGGTGCAGTCACAAATCTTCGATCCCTTTTTCACGACCAAGCCAGTAGGCAAGGGAACTGGTTTAGGCTTGTCGATCAGTTACCAGATTGTGGTAGAAAAACATGGCGGTATGTTCAAGTGCTTGTCTGTGCCGGGACAGGGAACGGAGTTTCGGATTGAGATTCCCGTTCAACAAGATTGAGCTATGACAGCCTACAGACCTACAGATTGAAAAAACTGAAGTGCGATATTTTTCTTTCTTTTCCATAGCTGAAGCCAGAGGCTTCAGACCAGTCTATCCGGAGTCTTGCTTCCACTTGACTCTGAATTCGGAACATCAGCTTCCAGACTTGTTTGATGACCACCTCTGGGAATCCCGCTGATTTTCAAGACATCGCTAAAAGTAGCACAATAGGTCGGCAGGCCAAACGTAGAAGGATTGACGATGTGTTGGTAGGTGAAATGCCGATAGTCCATACAGAAGCGATCCCAGGCGGCCATTTGAATTCGGAACAAGACAATGAAGAAATTAGCAAGCCAGCGGGACAACTCTAGCCGAAAGTAAATTTTTTTATCCAGATATGTACAAACTTCTTCCACAGCCTGGTTGATCGTCACCTTCTCAGTTCCCAGTGCTAACCAGCGTGGTGCGTCTGCTTCCGGAGGGTGATCGAGCAGATATAGGACGACCTGAGCAATATCCCGCGCGTGGATAAAGTGGAAACTGCCATCTGCTTTAAAAAAGCGAATCAAGTCAATCCATTTTGTCACCCCTGGCAACCCTGAAGAGAGATGGGAGTAGGGTTTGTTAGCATTTCCTCCCAAAACTAGGGTGGGAAACAGAGTCGTCACACGGGGAGCGATCGCTAACTTCGATATCCGGCTGAGGCAGTCATACTTAGAACGGATATAATCTGTTCCCATTTGACTGGCTGCCTTGAGTAATTGATTGTTGTGGTCGAGGAGACTAGCAGTAGAGAAATAAATTACTTGATCGCATTGAACTGGGCTAAGCAGGTTCAGTAATCTGATAGTCTTAATCACGTTGACATCAAACGCTTCTTTGGGGCCACCCCAAGCTGCTGCTGCCAGAATTGCCCGATCCATCGTTTTGAGAATACTCCCAAACCTTTCTATGTCTCGCATGTCAGCTTGCAAGAGGGTAATGCCGGGACGAGCATTGTAGTCAAATTTCAGTTTATCTGGGTTCCTGACCAGCAAGTACAGTTCGTGTTCTGTCTGTTGAATCAGGGCTTCGGTAATATAGTGACCGATACAGCCACTTGCTCCGGTCACCAAAATCCGCATCGGGTTCATAAGTTGTTAGTTTGTTGTCGGTTGTCTTTGATGCTGTTTTATAGTTGGCAACTTGCGAGGTTACAGGTTGACAGATTAAGGAATTGGCAAGTTAGCTGGTTGTTTGGGTATAGGTTTCCCAGCCGGTAGGTTGTAGAGGGCATAGCCCTTTTCCTAGGGTAGATTAAAGAGTTGTTTTCCATCTTCAACCTATCCTGCGTGAAGGGTTCTGCCCAAGAGCCTTCCACCTTTCTACTCTCTTTATCCTGCCAACCTTCTAACCAGTTAATTGGCCAATGACAACTAACCACTAACAACTAACCACTAACGACTAAATCAGCCTGCTTGGCCGTTTCAAAGAAAAACGCTACGTTTTCTTCGGGAGTACTTGGTAGGACCCCGTGCCCCAGATTTAGAATATGGCCTCGGTTACCAGCTTTGTGAATCGTGTCAAAGATGCGATCGCGGATAAACTGTTTGGAACCCAATAAGGCACAAGGGTCCATATTTCCTTGCACACCGATAGAGGAGCCCAGTCGCTGTCTTGCCCTGTCCAGATCCACTGTCCAATCTACACTGACGATATCCACTCCTGATTTTGCCATGTGCTCCAGTATGCCAGCACTGCCATTAATGTACAAGATCAGAGGCGTATCTGGATGGGTTGCCTTTACTTGTTTGACAACTCGCTGCTGATATGGTAACGCAAATTTTTCATAATCTTGGGGGCTGAGTTGGCCAGCCCAAGAGTCGAACATTTGCACAACTTGAGCACCGCTATCAATTTGGTAGCGGACATAGACGGCGATAGCATCTGCTATTTTCGAGAGAAACTGATGCAGCAAAGCAGGCTCTGAAAAAGCCATCTGCTTAATCACAGCATAGTCTTTTGAGCTTTTACCCTCTATGGCATAAGCTGCCAGTGTCCATGGTGCACCGACAAAACCCAGTACTGCGGCCTGGTTGCCGACTTCCCGTCGCAAAGTCTGCAAAATTTCCCTAATGAAAGGCAGAGATTCCTCTGGGGACAGGGGATGTAGCTTGTCAATTTGCTCTTGGGTGCGAATCGGCGGCTCAATAACTGGGCCCCGACTCTCAATGATATCGAATGGGATACCAATTCCCGGTAAGGGTGTCAAGATATCCGAAAACAGAATCACCCCATCCGGCTCAAAAGCCCGAAAGGGTTGTAAGGAAATCTCGATTGCTAATTCTGGCTTCTCCGAGCGATCGCGGAATGCGGGATATTTCTCCCGTAAGTCTCGGTAAGCCTTCATATAGCGACCAGCCTGCCGCATCATCCATACAGGCGGGCGGTCTAAAACTTCACCACGAGCCGCCCGCAATAAACAAGGAACCTGGGTTGCTCCAGCCATCTATATTCTACCCCAGATAGTATTTTTACGCATTTGTTTAGCTTATCATCCTCGGATGGCTGTTTAGCTGCTAGCACTCACAGAATTCGGGGGATTCTCATTCATGCTTCATAGTTGATGACAAATCTCCTATGAGCAATAAACTTGCATTAGCATTTCTCCCTCGGCTTTATCCAGAGGAGGAATGGCGGGATTTGTGAGAGTATGAATCACGTTTCTCTACTTAACCAAACAGATGCCACCGACTTGCACATTGCATTGCTGCTGAGGTTTACTATTGCCAGCCTCCAAGTTGCGGGTATCGGGGTTATAGGTGTATTGGCCTGCTGAGAAAACCCGGTTAGGATTGGCGCAGTAAGTGTAGGTTTGACTAGAGTTGTCGGCAAAGTTGACTACTACTAAATTACTCGTAGACGCCGGACAGCTATCCAGAACTGTCAATCCGAAATCATTTTGCAGCGTTTGTCTTCTTGAATCTGAGGCTGTGGCCTGATTAGATGAATTTTGCCCAACAGATGCTCCAGGCTGCAAGTCATTCGTAGCCGGGTTATAGGTGTATTGTCCCGCTTTGAGAGCGCGGTTGGGATAGGCGCAATAGGTGGAGGTTTGACCGTATTCGTTAAAGGTTGCTGTAACCAAAGAACTTGTGTCGGCAGGGCAATTGTCTAGTAACCTTAATCCATACTCATTTCTGAGAAATCGTCTCCGTTGATCTGCACTTCGGCTAGATGTAGTTTGATTCGATGGATTTTGGGAAACTCCGCTATTGCTAAGCCCGGAGAGGGAAAGTGTGTACCTTCCCTTTGAATAGTTCTGACCAAGGACAAGCAGCCTGTATTCTCCAGACACGGGCACTTGATACTCAATTGAATTCGATGTATCGTCATAAGCTACTTGTCTACCTGTTTGTGACGAAGTCAGAACTAGCACAGGTGAGAGATTATTGCCGTCCTTAGCCTGAACTGAGACCTGTATGGTGTCTCCCTGCTGGGCATTAAAAACGTATTCTTCGCCAGAGGCTCTCTGAAAGGGCGTTCCCGTTGTTGATTCGTTTCTGAAGCGGAAGGTGGGAGAGTTACTACTAATGACCCCCTCGACCTGAGCACCATTCTTCAAGATTGAGGCCGCCAATGTTAGAGCTGGAGTGAGGGAAATTAACATTCCAGTAATCGCGACGGTTGCAGTAACTTTCTGGAAAAACTGACAGCCAACCATAGTAAATTCAATCTCCTAAACAGAAGAAACCCTGACTTTGTGGACAAATAATATACATTCCTAGTTCTAGTCCCGATGAAAAGAAGCGGAGAGTGACTACCGCTTGTGGTAACTTTGAACACAATCTAAAGTTTCTGAGAAGATACTATTTTTAAAATGCCTAGGTCTGCATCTAGCTGAGCGAGTATTCCTACAGGTAGGGCAGCATTGGGGCCATCGTGTCCAAAAGGTAGATCGGAAACGATGGGGATGCCAAGACTAGCAAGGCGATCGCGCAGCACTTCTTGAACAGTAAAGCTAGGAATGTTTGCAGGGGCCTCGCAGCGACTGAAGCGCCCCAGTGCAATACCCCGAACTTTCTGGAAAGCACCACTCAGCCGCCACTGTGTCAACTCCCGGTCGATGCGGTATGGGGTCTCTGTCACATCTTCTAGAGCCAGAATGACATTATCTAGGTGGGGTTGCACGGGGGTGTTTAAGAAATGGGTTGCTACTGTTAGATTTGCCGGTAGCAGAATGCCACTGACTGAGCCACCGCCCCAAGCTATACCTTTCAATGGTTCAATATTACGCCCTTCCACCCAGTCAAACAGTCGCTCAATTGACCAATCTGGCTCTGCTGCTATAGTTGTCAATACTGGGCCGTGAACGCTAGAAATCCCCTCTTGGCTAAGACTCCACAGCAAACCAGTGATGTCAGAAAAGCCAATTAACCACTTCGGAAGGATGAATGAGTTCTGACTTTGGACTTCTGAGAGTGGCCAAGTCCAATCTTCCAAGAGTCTGGCACTGCCATAACCACCTCTAGCACAAAGAATACCTTTGCATTTGGAGTCTTGCCAAGCTGCGGCTAACTGGCGACGGCGGTTTTCATCCTTACCAGCAAGGTAGCCCCAACGGTCATCTACACTCGTACTTAGCTCGACTCGATAGCCACGCGATCGCCAAATCTCTACTCCCTGATTAAATGCCTCGAATTCTCGCAAAGCACCACTCGGGGCAATGACTCGTAACAAATCCCCTGGTTTTAGCGGCGGTGGCAGTTGGCAGGAATTCATAATCGGGATGCGCGCAGCGTTAAACTCTCAAACATTGAATCTGAGTTTAGCGTGACAGTTCCACTATTGAACTTGACAACGACCTGCCAGGATTCAATCCATGCAAAATTGAATGGTTGAGAGATTAAAATCAATTCTCATTTCCTGGCAAAAGGTAACGCATCTGCCACTGCCCGCGAGTATGCACAAAACCCACCCGGTAATCTTTGTCCTCGTTGTAGACATAGCGATTCAGAACCCAGCCATGCTGACCGTTAGTGAGCATCACAGGTGTCCACTCATCGATAATGCGTCGCTCAACACCCTTGGGCTGCTTCCCTAGCGGCTTGTTCAAAGCGTCCTCGTCAAACGTGACATATTCGTGAGACACTATTCCTACGACTCGACTAGCAGCCCGAGGGTCTACGCGCACATTGACGTTCTCCCCTAAAATGGCTAGCTTTTTAGAACCTCGGCTGTCTGCTGAAATTGACTGGTTCAAATTCGTTAGGCTTGGACACACCCAGACACTTGACTCCGCATCTTTGTCTACAATCTGAGCTTGGGAATCGATGGCACAGCCTCCTTTGACAGCTTTTTCCATGCGAGTCCAGAATTGGGAGTGGCTACTGTCAATTTTATCGGTATCTAGATTGAGCTTGTTGCCTTTAAAACCATCAGTTTGGGGGGAAACAATGCTATGAATAAACTTATCGTCGCGTCGCTGCAAAGCATTGAGGAGACGCAGGCGGAATTGGGAAAACTCACTTGCCAGGAGCGAATTATTTTCAGTAGAGGTTGCTGGGGAGGTTGTCGTTGACCCTGATGTTGTAGAACTTCCAGGAACTTGCCCTAAGGGTATCGGTTTTGGTGATGGTGAAGTTACCGCAGTGAGTGGTTCAGAGAAGAGATTTTTCCTTGTAGTTGCTGCTCCTCTGCTGTTTAAATAAGCAAGTGTTGCTAAAGTAGAAGCGCCAAGGACTCCTACTGCAATCCCCACAGCTATTAAAATATGACTTCGGTTCATAGTCTTTCTCCTTTGATTTAGCCCAGCGTACTCTGCTCTAAGCGATGACAAACCCGATCTCACTACTGTCTTTGGGTCAAGGTCGGTCACAACGCTGCTAGAGATTAGGCATTGATACGATAACCAACAGTGGGAGGCTGCTATTGTGTATTTTTAGGGCGATAGTGCGATCGCTGAGTTTGATATAACTCTAGTACTTGAACGCTGTCAAGTTACGTGCTCCGCAAATAGAGCACATCGGGTTGGTACTATTGGTAGAACTCTCAGCAGGATGCTCCTCAGGTAGACTTTATGGTGAGTCA
>CAZZWA010000014.1:8731-29632 GCA_964657555.1 uncultured Microcoleus sp. | reverse complement strand
GAAGTTTGTATGCCAATATTGAATTCTTCGAGAACTGTAAGTTATTTCATTCGCGTTCCTAACCGCCAACTGCCGAACGTCAGCCATGCTCCGCGACTTCCCACTTCCAGCAAATTCTTTGAATAGTCATCTGCAATCAGCACGAGTTTGCCATCTTTGGTCAGCTTCAGTCTTCGACCACGCCACTTAATCGTGTTGCCAACAAAGCTGTAGCACCAGAGAGAGAAGCTGATCAGATCGCTGACAGGCAACAGCCACAGAAATTTTCTAGCAGATGCATCCTTGACATTCATCACCCCAACTACCCAGGCCATAATTAACCTCGTGATCCAAGTGATCGCCATAACAGTCCATCCTACTATTGACCCTCCAGTTGCTATCAAAAATAGAAGACTTGTGGCAGTGCCGTAGGTTAGGATAAGACTGAAATACCCCCAAGGCCGAGAAACTCGCGTGCAGCAATCCCAGCGGATCTGACGATGTATTAAATCTATCCAGCTGTCTGTAGCGATCGCATGCTCAATAACATAGTCAGAAAGCACGACCTCGTAGCCTACCTGGGTAGGCAGATAGCCTAGTTGGAAATCATCTGCCAGATAATCAGCAATTGCCACAAATCCTCCGATTGCTGCGAGAGTTGTACTTCGGATCGCAATGGTTGGACCCAGAGCAAATTTCATTCCCTCCCAGGATCTGGCGACTAAAATGCTAGCGTGGTATGCAGTTGAAATTCCGATGGCTTCAACGACTCCCACCCATCCTCGCGCGAGTGGACGATATAAACAGGTAACGACACCAACAGATGGGTCGCTCATTGGCTGGATAACTCGCCGCAAATAATCAGTTTTGACGCGAACATCGCTATCGGCCAGGATCAGGATTGAATAACGGGCTTTAGCTTCAGCATTTGCTAGATTGCTAACTTTTAGATTCGTACCAATCGTGCGATCGCTGATTACCAGACAAATGTCAATCTCTGGGAAGTCGTCGATGATTTTCTTAACTACTTCTATACTAGGGTCACAATCATCTTGCACACCAAAGATAATTTGATACTCCGGGTAGTCTTGTTGACAGAATGAGGCAAAGTTTTCATAAGTATCGATATCGAGACCGCAAATCGGCTTCAGGATAGTAACAGGTGGGTGGAAGTCGGGATCGAGATTTGTCGGTTGTGAAAAGAACTCAATTGCTGCATAAATCGCATAGCAGTAATACCAGATTGCCAACAGGCAAAGAATTAGGAGCAGGAAGTAGGCGAGAGTGCCTATCAAAGCAAAATAGTTTAACGGGAGATGGAGCATGTAGTTGGTGCGGATGCGTTGTCCCTAACCTACAGTTCTGAGTTTCTGAGGTTGTGTTATGGGCAAGTGTGGAATGACCGTAGCATGAACTCTGAGTTTTTTGTATTAATGAACACGAATAAACTTAATAGTCATACCACACTTTAGATACTTGTACAAGTAAGCTATAACTCTCTCAAGAGGTATTTTTGTGGAGATCAGCTCTCCCCAGACTTAAAGGTACGGGGATGAGAGCGCTCACTGTGTATAGCTAGGAACGGGTTGCCAGAGCGCCGAATACATAGGTAACCGGGCGCTATTTGTGCAAGCTTGCCTGAGCAAGAGTCCGGGTAAGCTCTCACTCATTGATTTTATGGGCCCGAAAGCCTTGCGGCAAGGACTCTAGGCTGCAAAAATTTAAATTTAGATGCGCGTCAGCTTAACCATCGAAATCATTTCTGTCGGGACACCAACCCTTAAAGTTGGCACCGCTTTAGAGGCGACGTAACCATGGGGATTCTTCGATCACGGCTTTTAGGGAAATCAGGTTATTGTGGTTAAACCAGTGTTTCCAGGCTTGCTTAATCTGCCCTTGCGCTGCCGCCTGCACCCCATCACTGACAGCGACAGCGATATTTTGCATCAGGGAAGGATCGCGGTAGCAGTTCATCATACATGCAGTACAGCCGTCACGAACTCGCTGGGAACCATCGAATTCAGTGATATGGCACAAGGGTTTGTCCCAGTTGTGGCAGCGATAGAGGTTGAGATGCCAGTCTAGGTAAAAGAACTTCCAGCCTGCCAGACAGCCGAATTGCTCTGGTTCACCCCTTAAATGCCGCTGCATATCTTCAATTGAAGCGGTAGGGTTGACGACTTGAAATTCTCGTTTGAGCGCCTTAATGGCTCCGAAGCGCTCATGCAGTTCCTCAGGGGTGTAGTCTACTAAGTGTGAATCTGCATAACCGAGATAGGAGGATGCTAAGGTAGTCAGCGGATAGGAGAAGTTGACGCTGTCAAATCCTAGGGATTTTAGGAAAGGTGGTAGCTTTTGGTAATCGTCTACTAGGCGACTCATCGTGACTGAGGCCGTAGTACCAATATTCCGGCGCCGAAAATGGGCATTGGCATCACGAATGCGATCGCACACTCCCTTGAGTCCGCGATTCTCCTCGTGTTTCTCTCGATCTGCCGCATCAATGGAAATGATCACGTTTTGCAATCCCGCGTCGGCAAGTGCGTCAATTCTCTCAGGAGTCAGCAGAGAGCCATTGGTGACAATTATGGTGGCCATGCCGATGCTGGACGCATGAGCGATCATCTCGTTGAGTTGTGGATGAGCCATTGTCTCGCCACCGACATAGATCAGGAAATATACGCCGTTGCGATAGAGGATCTCTGCTGCCTCAATTGCCTGCTCTAATGTGACAGAATGCCTCAACTCCATCGGCATCCGATCTACAGCAAAGTTGCAGAATTCGCAGCGAGCATTGCACAAGCTGGTAATAGCAAACTGGCACGTAGAGGGGCCACCATCCCGCATTCCCTCTAGCGCCAACTGCCACAATGAGCGCCGTTTTGATCCCGAAACCGAGCTATCCTGTGACATCGTATCCCTCTAGGTTTTACAGCAGTTAACAACGCTAGCATGGTACTAGGTCTAAATTCTATTGGTTCAAATTTTTACAGACTAACTAGCCTGCTGATGGGAAGCTGTTTGGAGGCGACGTTCTTTCAAGTAAGAGAAAAACTCTCCACCTTCTCGGAGGCGACGCACCAGCATCTGGCGGTTGGTCAGCATTTCGCCGAGAATAGGCAGGATGGCCTTCGGACGGAAATAGAACCGACGGTACATCTGCTCAACCGCATCTTCGATTTCCGCGCTAGATAGATTCGGGTATTGCAGTGTGGATATTTGAATGCCAGAGTTGGCGACTAGAGAATTGCTGGTAAACCAGTTGTTGGCCATCGCTTGTTCGTAGAGTTCCGTGCCGGGATAGGGTGCGGCAATGGAAACCTGGATTGTATGAGGGCTAATTTCGCAGGCGAAGCGGATAGTTTCTTCAATTGTTTCGCGAGTTTCAATAGGCAGACCGATCATGAAAGTGCCATGTACAGTGATCCCAAGTTTGCGGCAGTTCTTCATAAATTCCCGCGCCACCTCTAACTTGATGCCCTTTTTGATCCGGTTGAGCACCTCTTGGTTGCCAGACTCAAAACCTACGAGCAGCAAGCGCAAGCCATTGTCACGCAGTTGCTTGAGCGTGTCGTAGTCCAGATTGGCGCGAGCATTACAACTCCAGGTGAGCTTGAGCCGCTTCATATGTTTGCTGATCTCGATCGCACGGTGGCGATCAATGGTGAAGGTGTCGTCATCAAACATATATTCCTGCACCTTGTTGCCGAAGATGGCTTTGGCTTCTTCCATCTCCCTCCCGACAGCCTCCGGACTTTTGGTGCGGTACTGGTGACCGCCAATAGTTTGAGGCCAGAGGCAGAAAGTGCATTTTGCCGGACAGCCGCGCCCTGTGTAAAAGGAGATGTAAGGATGCAGTAGATAACCGATGAAATATTTTGTAATGTCTAGATCGCGTGCGTATACTGGCAAGACACTAGGCATAGCATCCCAATCGTGAATGAGTTCGCGATCCTCGGTATGGCACACATTGCGGTTCTTGTCGTAGTAAGTCAAACCCTTGATCTGATCCCAAGGTTTGCCTGCCGCTAGCTCTTTGCAGGTATAGTCGAATTCGTGCCGACACACAAAGTCAATGATTTTGTTTTGTAAGAGCGTCTGTTCTGACAGCACTGCTACATGCGCGCCAATCAAGCCAATCTGCACATCCGCGTTCTGGGCTTTGAGTGCTTCTGCAAACTTCACATCATTAGCCAGAGATGGTGTGCTAGTATGTAAGATTACCAGTTCATAGTCCTTGGCAATTTTCAGCACATCTTCAATGGTTTGATTGTGTGGTGGAGCGTCTACAAGCTTGCTACCCGGTACGAGTGCAGCAGGTTGTGCCAGCCATGTAGGATACCAGAAGGAGGTAATCTCTCGCTTTGCTTGGTATCGAGAACCTGCACCACCGTCAAACCCATCAAATGAGGGAGGGTTAATGAACAGAGTTTTTTTCACTAATGTCTCTCTTTCTTAAACTGCCTATTAGCGTTATCAAGTGAATGATCATCCTGACAAGTTCTGGAAAAATTTACTGATATTAGGGTCTTCTTAAGGCTGATTTTTTCATTGACATTCTCAGTAGTAACTGAAGGTTTGAAGAAGCTTACTTGACACCAAAGTCTATGATTAGCAAACCAAAGATGCTCCAGATCCATCCCCCTTTCCTTTCGTCCCCTAGCTGAAGCCTGGAAACGAAAGGAGAGGGGAATTGATGAGTTTAACTTCCGATCGATTGACCAATAAACAATATCATTTATTCTCTACCAGAACTAGAGTGTTAGCACAGCCAAAAATTTTCGGTCTAGATTGAAGCCTGCGGTTTGCCTGCTTTGACTTTGGAGAATTTTCACTTTATTGGCAAACCTATTGACTGTTCGCTCATTTTGAGCTGAGCTTGCAGAAATTTCTGACACTTACACTCTTTCTTTTGAGAGAATGAGTTGCACACACTAGTATCTATGATTACAGAATGACTTAATATAAAACCTATCATAAGAATTATTTATCTGGCGCTCAATATCTTTCTCGTGACTGATGTATTAGTAGACAGACTTTAGGGCTTGATATAGAAAGTTAAAGCTAAAAAAGCGACAGGCAAAAGAAATTAACTGCCGCTCAGACAAAATGGCTTGAGGTCAGATTGGTAGACATTTACTCAGCTAATCATGAAGCTGATTTAATCCCTATTGTCTAAAGTCCAAGCCTAGACTAAGAGCCTGCAAGTCTTGTCGTTCCATCTTTGTCGCGGGGCTGGCGCTTAGGTATGAGTTTGAGAGTGCCCAAAGCTGCTGTAGCTAGACGGGGAAGAAATTCTGGACGTAGCAGCTTCTCGTCGTAGACACTCATCCGTTGCTCATTTTCCTGGAGGCAGCTAGCCAGAAACTTCTCAAAAGTCAAATCTATTGTAACCATGCTAGCTCCCGTAGCTGTAAAGCTGCCGTCGTTGTTTTTGTCACTGCTGCGGAAAGAGTCAAGCCTGCGCCAAGCGGCAGCGGCGTAGTGCCAGAAAGAATGGGCAGCTCGCAACAC
Source organism: uncultured Microcoleus sp. (assembly GCA_964657555.1). Lineage (GTDB taxonomy): Bacteria > Cyanobacteriota > Cyanobacteriia > Cyanobacteriales > FACHB-T130 > CAZZWA01. The sequence goes on along the minus strand of CAZZWA010000014.1, from coordinate 24,139 downwards.
TCTAGCCCCTTGACCTTGGTTAACTTGGTGATAGGCAATCCAGTTGACGAAAAATACCATATGGCGGGCTTCCTCATCTAAGATAGGATCGAAGATGGCAAAGAATGGCTCAGGAAAAAAGCCCGCCTGACGGGCGAGTCCGAACAATCCGAAAGCGAAGAAAGAGTCAAAACACTCTCCGTACCCAAAGTGGGTGAAAGCAGATTCTATATTGTGGGGAATTTCTTCAAGGGGGCGTGCGGGAGTCTCAATGCCGTAATGATTAATCAAGAACTCAATCACGCGGGAGTGACGATTCTCCTCCATACCCTGAAGCGCGATCGCTTCTCGCAACAGGGGATCGCTGGCAGTTGCGGCAAAAGTACTAACCATAGCTCCCGCACTGCGCTCAATATTGCGAGCCTCTGCCCAGAAAGGAATTCCCCGCAGGCGAGCCAGAGTTGCCTCGTCAGGTTTGGGCCATGGGAGCTGTTCTGGCTCATACTGAAGATGGCTATTCATAAAGCTTTGACAGAACAATTCCTTATGAGCCTCAGATCCGATTTTCATTGCTTATGAACGCTTTAGTTGAGATTGACGTATTTTGAACATGACTGCCACTAGGGGGAAAGCAGATGACCTGTAGTGTTACAGTGACTTTACCCAAAAATTGGCCAATTTGTCCACCACGGTAGATCAGCAACAGATACGCCAACTTGGCATCATATCAAAAAAAGCTCTGCGTGCTTTTGCCAGAATCTAAATAGAGTTAAAATTCTGGGCTCTGCCATGTCTTTTAAACCCAAAGCTCGAACAAGTGCTATCCAACCCTGCGACTGGCCGATTGAGCAGCTACCTGGATTGAGCCGCCAAGACCAATCCCAACTGATAGAATGCGGCATTACAACGACTCTGGAGCTGCTCAGCAAGGCAAACAATCCAGCTCAGCGGCAGGCACTGGCAAATCAGTTGCAGATTCCTATTCAGTATGTGAATAAATGGGTAGCTTTAGCGGATTTAGCGCGCATTCCCAGCATCGGCTGCCAACACTGCGGACTGTTACTGCACGCTGGGGTTATTTGTGTGAGTCAATTGGCTCAGATGCCGTTATCTAGATTGCACCAACAGATCTTGCGATTGCACGTAGCCACAATGCAGCGTCGAGACTTGTGTCCGTCAATTGAGGAGGTGCAAAAGTGGATTCAACAAGCAAGAGATAGCTCTAGTCTCTGGGCAACACCCCATTGAGGAAAATATCAGCTAGTCCTTCGGCCATTTCTTGGGTCTGTTTAAGAGAGGCTCCCTCTTCCAGGATGGTGTCATGGCTAAAGCCAGCTATGGTGAACATTCCCAAAAACACCTGAGCGACAATTCTGGGATTCATCTGGCGATAGATACCTTTGTCCATTGCCGTTTGAAAGAAAGCTTCGGCGACTTCGGTCATTTTGACGATGACTTCGGCCTGGATGCGATCGCGCAACTCGGGATGAAATTGCGCCTCCATAAAACAAACTCGCAGTAGATCTGCATTCTCACGCAAGTTCAGCATCCGTCGGTGCATAACTTGAGCCACAGCCTTATAGCTGCCCATTTCGCTCAACTCCGTCAGCAAGTCTGTGAGAATCTCCACCCATCCCTGAGTGGCAACTTCAATCAAGATGGCCTTTTTAGTGGGAAAGTGGCGAAATATAGTTCCCTCGGCGATGCCAGCTGCTGAAGCTAGGTCGCGTGTTGTTGTGCCATCATACCCTTGACGAGAGAACAGCTTTTGTGCTGCTCGTAAAATCCGAGTGCGCGTCTGCTCCTCGGACTGAGGAGGCCGATTAAAAAGTCGCATGTTAACTGCAGATGGATGGCTATTCACAAGTTAGCGCTATTTTCCAACGCCAAAGCAAGGAATGACAAAACCTTCACAGAAAGTTAATCGTCTTCAGTAGTTTTTAGTTCAGTAGGAAGCTAAATACAGTCTAGCTCTGCTTACTTGGGTTGTACAATCAATCTTCTAGGCAAAAATAGTTTTGAGTTGTTTTTTACCTGTATGGCCGCAGCCATTTGGTAACCGCTCAACTCATAGCTCTAGATTTAGGTTACTTCTGACGATTGAGGTTTACTGTGTACTCAATACAACACTGGTGGCGTCGAGCTATTATTACCATTGTGGGCGTTGCCATGCTGGCATGGGTAATGCTGCCTGGAATCGCTTGGGCACGCAGCGAGACACCTGCTAAGTCGATTCAGCCCTATCTAGATAGAGCCATCCAGCGGATAACGGAGTTTAGACTGGACAACGGCATCAAGTTCATTGTCCTAGAGCGGCATCAGGCACCAGTGGTATCCTTTCTTACTTATGCTGATGTCGGTGGTGTTGACGAACCAGATGGAAAAACTGGTGTGGCTCACTTTCTAGAGCATTTAGCTTTTAAGGGAACTAGGCTGATTGGTACACGGAACTATGAGGCGGAAAAGCCTCTGTTAGACCAATTGGATCGGTTAGCGGCACAAGTTCAGGCTGCCAAAGCGGCTAAGAATGATGCAGAAGTTACAAAGTTGCGAGCTGAGTTTACTCAAGTTGAGGCCGAGGCTGCAAAATATGAAAAGCAAAACGAGCTGGGGAAGATTGTCCAGCAAGCAGGGGGTGTAGGACTCAATGCTAATACTTCCACCGAGGCAACTCGCTACTTCTACAGCTTTCCTGCTAACAAGCTGGAGTTGTGGATGTCGCTGGAGTCAGATCGCTTTCTAGATCCGGTGTTTCGCGAATTTTACAAAGAGAAGGAAGTCATTTTGGAGGAGCGCCGCCTGCGGACTGACAATTCTCCCATTGGTCAGATGATTGAGGCGTTTCTGGAAAAGGCTTACAAAGTGCATCCCTATCACCGACCCGTGATCGGCTACACCGAAGACATCCGCAAACTGACGCGACCAGACGTGCAGAAATTTTTCGATCTACACTACGTCCCTAGCAAGCTAACTATGGCTGTTGTGGGGGATGTTAACCCTGTTGAAGTTAAACAACTGGCTCAGGTTTACTTCGGTCGCTTCCAGGCCAAACCAGCACCCGTAGAGCAAATACCGGAAGAGCCCCAACAGACGGAAACGAGGGAAGTGACACTACGGCTAGTATCCCAACCATGGTATTTGGCCGGATATCATCGACCCGCCGTAACGCATCCCGACCGAGTGGTATATGACATTATTGAGCGGCTGCTGAGTTATGGTCGCACCTCTCGCCTCTATAAGTCTTTGGTTGAACAGCAGCAAGTGGCAATCTCGGCTCAGGGAGCAAGTAGTTTTCCGGGTGATAAGTATCCCTGTTTGATGCTATTTTATGTGCTTTCTGCTCCTAGACACACAATTGATCAGGTAGCGGCAGCTTTAGATCAGGAGATTGACAGACTCAGAACTGAGCAGGTTTCCCCAGAGGAATTGCAACGGGTGAAGACACAAGCACGGGCTGATTTATTGCGATCGCTCGATTCCAATATGGGTATGGCTCTATCGTTAGTGGAATACGAAGTCAAAACAGGCTCATGGCGCAATCTATTTAAGGATCTGGAGGCGATCGCGTCGTTGACACCAGCAGATATTCAGCGCGTGGCTCAAGCCACTTTTACGCCACAAAATCGTACAATAGGGCGAATTTTGCCTAAAGAATGAAAAGGCAGAAGGCAGAAGTCTTAAAAGAAAAAGAGAAGAAATATCTATGCAGTGGTTGGGTATGAGTTTAGGCAAGCGGACGGTGAAGACAGGGCACCAATGGCATTCTATCTTTCAAGGCAGAAGAAACATATTTCTGTTCCTTGTGACTTTTGCCTTTTTACTTTTTACTTTTGACTTTTCTGTGGTGGCAGCCACAGCGCGGCATTACACGGAGTTGGAGTTTCCCCCCCTGCCGGAAATTAAGATTCCGCAGTACACGCGCTATGTGATGGATAACGGGCTCGTAGTGTACTTAATGGAGAGCCACGAACTTCCCTTGGTCAGTGGAACAGCCCTATTTCACACAGGGGATCGCTTAGAATCCACAGAGAAGATCGGTTTAGCGGATTTAACCGGGAGTGTCATGCGGACTGGGGGCACCCAGAACCATTCACCCGATCAATTAAACCAGTTGTTAGAACAACGGGCAGCTTTTGTAGAAAGCGGTATTGGCACCACAGAGGGCAGCGCCAGCTTCAACACTCTCTCGGAAGACTTAGAGACAGTATTTGCTCTGTTTAGTGAAGTTATCCGAGAGCCAGTATTCGCTCAAAGTAAGCTGGATTTAGCCAAGACAAGGCTGCGCGGTGAAATCGCCCGTCGCAATGACAGCCCCAACAGTATCGCTTCCCGTGAGTTTAATAAATTAATCTACGGCAACACTAGCCCTTACGCTCGCACAGTGGAGTATGCCACTCTAGGCAATATCAAACGAGAGGATTTGGTCAGTTTCTACCAGAAATACTTTCATCCCAACAATTTGATTCTGGGTATAGTTGGAGATTTTGATACTCAGGCAATGCGTGCCCTGATTCAGAAAAAGTTTGGTGATTGGCAACCCGATCCACAACTGAAAAAAACTGAGCTGCCCTCTGTTCAACCATTCAAGCAAGGGGATATCTTTTTCGTGAATCAGCCCCAGCTGACTCAGAGTAGCGTGTTAATGGGGCACTTAGGCGGTAAGCGTAACGATCCCGACTTTGCTGCACTGAGTGTGATGAATGGTGTGCTTAATGGGTTCGGCGGAAGACTGTTTAACCAAGTGCGATCGCGCCAAGGTCTTGCCTACTCAGTTTATGGTGCCTGGAATCCTCAATTCGACTATCCAGGTGTATTTATTGCTGGAGGACAAACTCGCTCAGAAGCGACTGTTCCTTTTATTCAGAGTGTCCTTAACGAAATCAAGCGCATCCGCACCGAACCCGTGACCGCAGCAGAACTGGCATACGCTAAGGACTCTACACTCAACTCCTTTATTTTCAACTTCCAAGATCCTGGCCAGACGCTGTCGCGGTTAATCCATTACGAATACTATGATTACCCAACTGATTTTATCTTCCGTTACCGACAAGGTGTGGAAGCGACGAGGATTGAGGATGTCCAGCGGGTTGCTCAAAAATACTTGCAGCCAGATCGCCTCGTTACCCTAGTAGTAGGAAATAACGCCGCCATCCAGCCACCCCTCACCAGCCTATCGACAAATGTGACATTGGTAGATATTACAATTCCAGAGGCAAAAAGCAGTTAGGGATCATTGATATTTTAGCTAATAGCTAATTATTAATTGCTATTAGCCAAGGACAAATAATCATCATAAGCAGCTTGTTGTCGTCCTAAACTAATCCGGCAATAATGTTGATGCTAAGCGCTAGGATAACTGTGTTGAAGAAAAAGGTTAACACCCCATGTAGCAATGCTAGGCGTCTCATAGAGGGTGATGTTACCTGAACATCTGAAACCTGGCACGTCATGCCAATCACAAAAGAAAAATATAAAAAGTCCCAGTAATCCGGCTGGTTTTTACCGGGAAAATCTAAGCCTTCAACAAAGTCTTCTTGGGGAGTCTTGCTGTCATCTCGATAGTAGCGATGTGCGTAGTGCAGAGCAAACACCGTGTGGATGAGTAACCACGAACAAACAACTGTCATGCCTGCAAGCGTTATATGCAGCGTTACTAGAGTTGCGGAAAGATCTTTGCCATTCTTGAGCATGAAAACAATGGCAAGCAGGCTGACACAAGCTGCGGCGATCAACAGGATATAGATAACTAAGATCCCCTCATCTTGGCGCTGGGCTCTACGGCGGATCTTTTCGGTGGTAGCAGTGGCCATCATTGAGTAAGCCAATGCCAGGAAACAAACAGCACCTGAGTTCCAGGCAATGATAATGCGTGTTGGCAGGCGTAACCAAGACGGTATTAGTACAGAGACTAACCCGGATACCACGATGCAAATCAGCAGTCGCGATCGCGCATCTAGCTTGCTTAGGAACCGAAGTAGGGGGAAAGAATTCACAGGGATCTCAATTGGTTATGGTCTTTACTCAGGGAGAACTTTCGACTGGTGCAAACCCAGTATATTTTGACTCAAAAAAATGTATTTTAAGACACACTTTTAACTAGAATGGCATTGTAATGTGTATCCCCGTAGTCTGTAACCTAAAGGAGTTTTCTCTCTAACGGCTAGCAATTAGCGTTGCTCTGCTAATAAAATACGCTAGCGTTACGCATTGGTCTTGCTTAGGCTATGGTAGGAGATGATGCAAGAACTAGGAGTGTTTAAATTCAGTCTAAATACTTAAGCTCAATTGTGTTCTCCCCTATCTTATTTGTTTGCTACTTTAGCAATTCCTTTGTTGTTTTGTTTTTCTGTTACTTTAACAACATGTTTGTTGCTTTTACAGGGTTATTGTCTAAGTATTTCTGTCCCTATTAGATCTCTGTCTCAGGGATAGGTAACAGAGTTGCTTATCAAGTAAAATTACCTCGTTGGGTATTGGCAACTTTTGAGGAAGAGCTAATGTAATAGAGTAGAAGGCGGAAAGACACCTCCCATAACAAATAGCTCAGTTTACTGATTATTTGTTACGCCTGTGTCTAAATTATTTGATTGATTTCAGCTTTGGTTAGCTTTGGTACAGCTTCTTGCATTTAATTTTGCCAAAATAAATTATGCAGTTCTCTCAATAGACAAAGGCAGCTTGTTTATTTTATCTGTCCAAAGTTTTAAAGGGCTGGTGATTTCATGAAAACTTCATTAATGACTGAAAAATTTTTTTGGTACCTTCAAGGAACATTCCATTTCGGTTTGTATCTTTGTATATAGCGCAATGATTATGCCTAGTCTGGCAATTGCACAATCATAAGGTCAAGCTATGAGTATGATATGCACAGACGATCGTCTTGTTATAGCACCTGCTTTATCAGCAACTTCTAGAGAGAGCCTGACAAAGCCAAGAGTGCATAAGGTTCCACGCTTTAAGTTGTTCCACGACCTACTACAGCCAGTGCGTCAGTGGATTGACCAAATAGAGATCCGCGATGCTAAGATGGCGCAGCTCCTTGCCAAGGCTATTCCTGCTCAGTGTCCTTTTGAGCGTGACATCATGCTCTTTGGCCATAGAGTGGCACACATCCCACCCTTGTGTAAGCTCAATCCGCTTTACGACCAACTTGTCGGCTTGCGTTTTCGTGCCCTCTGTTATCTAGTTGATGAGTGTGGTCTGGATATCAAACCCTACCTCTGATCGGAGAAGCAGATAAACTCCATGTTGTCAATTTAAATCGAGTGTCACCCGACGCAGGAGTACTTTGACCAGATTAGACATCTCTAAATGGCTGTTGAACGTAACCCAGGGTTGTCTGAATGTTCTCGGAGCGCAAATTAACCACATCAATCGTGAGGTGCTTGCTCGACCACAGCTCATAGGCTGCCGTTGACGTTCCACATGTTACGAATGCAGTTCATGCCAGCTAGGGATGTTGCGGTGTCGATATTCCACACAAGTGCGGTAAATGATTATTTATAAATTGACATATACAATCCCAACTTCGCTCAGTTGGGATGAATTGGCGGACTTTAGCTAGGCAAGGCTGCCAACTGTAACTCTATTTCAGCAGGATTGAGAGCCCGACCAATGAAGACTAGGCGGGTTGCTCTTATTTCTTCCGGTTGCCAAGGTCGATCATAAAACTGGTCAAATCGCGTTCCCACACCTTGCAACACTAAACGCATTGCTTTGTCGGCAACTGCAACAAATCCCTTAATCCGATAGATTTCCTGTTGTTGCACTAGCACTTCTAACTGTTTTTTCAACTCATCTGGGTCAAAGGCACGGTGCAAAATCAGGTGAGTTGAGGTAATATCGTCATCGTGGTCGTGATCTGCTTCAGTATCGTGATGACTGGGACGAGTGTCTAAATTATCTTCTACCGCAGCTTGGAAACCAAGTATAACGGATGGGTCGAGTTGAGAGCGATCGCTAGGCACAATCTTCACAGATCGAGGCAACTCTCGCTCAATGAAATCCACTACCTGCGCCTGCGTCGCGGCATTTACCAAATCAGTCTTACTCAAGATTACCAAATCAGCACAAGCCAACTGGTCTTCAAATAATTCTTGCAAAGGCGTTTCATGTTCCAGACTGGGATCGGCTTGACGCTGCGCCGCTACTTCATCTGGATTGCTAGCAAACCTCCCATCTGACACAGCTTCACAGTCTACTACAGTAATCACGGCATCCACCGTTGCCGCATTGCGAATTTCTGGCCATCGGAAAGCCTTCACCAGTGGCTTTGGCAAAGCCAGTCCAGAAGTCTCAACTAAAATACAGTCTAGAGAGTCTCGCCGTTTTAGCAGCTCTAGCATTGTCGGTAAAAATTCTTCCTGTACTGTACAGCACAAGCACCCATTCGTCAACTCAACAATGTTGCTGTCGGTATCTTCTGGGCAGTAGCCGCAAGAACGCAATAGTTCCGCATCAATGCCTAGTTCACCGAACTCATTCACTAAGACAGCAATGCGTCGCCCCTGGTTGTTTTGGAGTAGATGGCGAATGAGTGTGGTTTTACCACTGCCCAAGAATCCGGTGATCACAGTAACGGGAAGTTTTGCAGCCATGATGAAAGCAATAAAAAATAGCAATAAGCTATAGTATCAAAAAAATTTGTTAGTGCGATTGCGGCTTTTCGTCAAGCAATCCAACGTGACTTCAAGAACACTGCTGCTTACAACCAGATGAGGTTGACTTGATGAGGCGATTTATGCATATCGCTAAGCTTTGAAATGACAACGGAAAACTGGATGAAGCTATTGCAGTCTACACCTGTGCCATTCATGACGTGACTTGCTAATATATCAACATTTAAACTGGCGGAAAACTTCTGCCGAGTTGGTCTAGGGCTTTTGATCAAGAATCTCAAAGCAGCCTAAAAGCTGATGATTCCTTAACCCCCAGATTGAGGTGTATTGTGCGAACTCCTAAGTTTCTCGCTCTCCTGCTAGCCATAGTTGTGGCTGCTCCCCAAATTGCCCTCGCCCAAACCGTTGAGCAGTTAATTCAACAAGGCAACGCAGCTGAAAGGGTGGGTAACTATAGCCAAGCTGAGGCAATTTGGCGCAAATTGATTCAACAAGATCCTAAAAACCCGTCTGGGTACTTCTATCTAGGTGATGCCATTAGACTGGGTAAAGGACTGAGAGACCGCAGTCAACTTGATGAAGCGATCGCCGCTTACCACAAAGCTCTTGAACTTAACCCTAAGTATGTAGATGCCTATCTCAGTTTAGGTAGTGCGCTGGAACTACAGCAGAACTTTACCCAAGCAGTTGCCACCTATCGCCAGCTGATCAAAATCGCCCCTAACAACGCTTCTTTTTATCAACAACTGGGGAATGTCTTGAGGGAACAAGAGAAACTGGATGAGGCGATCGCCGCTTACCGCAAAGCATCTGAACTTGCTCCCCAAGATTACTTTCCCTACCTGAGTTTGGGTGATATCCTGACGCAACAGGGGAAACTCGACGAAGCAATGAGCGCTTACCGCAAAGTCGTTGAACTCCGTCCTGAAGCCTCTAGTTACAATCAATTGGGCGATGTTCTAAGACAACAGGGAAAACTGGATGAAGCGATCGCTGCTTACCGTAAAGCGCTTGAACTCAACATTAGCGATCCCCAAGCTCACGTCGGTCTGGGTTTGGCGCTATATGACCAAAAGGGGTTCAATGCAGTAATTGCCGCTTATCGCCAGATGAAACCCCAGGCCAGCGCTGATGACTATACCAAACTAGGCAGTGCGCTGGAAACACAGAAAAAATTTGCTGGGGCGATCGCTGCTGATCGTCAAGCCATCCAAATTGATCCCCAAAATGGCAATGCTTACTTTCAGTTAGCTGTGGTTCTAGATAGGCAGAACCAATTAGAGGAGGCGATCGCTACTTACCGTAAGTTAATTCAACTCCAAAATGACTCACAGTCTGGTCAAATAGGATTCGTTTATATTTTTTTAGGCAATGCGCTTATTAGGTTGGGAAAACCACAAGAGGCAAAGGCTATCTTTAACATAGTCATCTCTGCTGCACATCGAGCCATCCAAGTGGAACCGCAAGATGCTGGTGCTTATTTTATGCTAGGTCTAGCATCGGCTAGGCAGAACCAACTTGGTGAAGCAACCACTGCTTACCGCCAGCTGCTCGCGCTTAACCCTAGCTCAACAAGCATCGAAACAGCTACATTCAAACTCGGTTTAGCCTATGCTGAAGCGGGACAAAATCAATCAGAGGCGGCACAAGCTATCTTTAAACAGGCGATCGCCATTTATCGCCAAAATCTTCAACTTGAACCTAAAAATGCTTCTGCTCACCTAGGTCTGGGTTTGGCTCTCCAAGAGCAAAATCAACTAGAAGATGCTCTTCAAAGCTTCCGTCGAGCGATGAAACTCGAACCTAACAGCCCTCTATTGGCGGGTGGTTACGTGCTTGTAGGTGATATTTTGAGCAAGCAGAACAAACTAGAGTCAGCTATTTGGGCCTATCGTCAAGCTCTCAAGTTACCAGACGTGATCGAAATGCAATTCTTTAAGCCGTCTACTGCTCATGCTTTAGCCCATAACAGTTTAGGCTTAGCACTCCAACGGCAAGGCAAATTGAGTGAGGCAGTTGAGGAATTTCAGCAAGCAATTAAGTTGGATGCTAGCTACCTTGACGCTCAAAACAACCTCAAAAAAGCGCAATAGCAGAACGCCAAAGTATAGGGGCAATTCCTCCGTGTTTACCATTTTTAACTAGGGCAGACACAGAGGCAGTGCCCCTACGACTTGAAAATCTGTTAGCTATTTACTTTTATTCAGCGGTTGCCAGTTCTGTGCTGCCACGAGTGCGACGTTGTGTCAGCGAACGGAACAGCATCTGACCAATTGCCTTGATCAAGTTGCCTTCCAGTTCCTGGAACATCTTCATATTCATGCCGAATGCCGCATTGGCTTCGTCCACAATCCGATCTGCTGTGGCATCATCAATTGCTAGATCGTTTAGGGCTTGCCGATACGTAGCCTTGAACGCTTTCTCATCAGCAATGTCAGTAAACTCATAGAAAGCGGTGCCTCGCCCATCGGATAGGTTCATCCCCCGCTGAGCAATGCCTTTGAGGATTTGGCCACCTGATAAGTCGCCGAGATAGCGAGTGTAAGAGTGGGCCACCAACAATTCAGGGGCTGAGGCAGAGATTTCGCGAATGCGCTGGATATATTCTTCAGCAGCAGACGAAGGAGTAATTTGCTCTCGCCAGTTGGTTCCGTAGTAGTAACCAAGGTCTTGCTCCAAGCTTCGCTGCCGGTTCAGTTGACGGAAATAAATTTTCGAGAGAATGGGATGCTGCCAGTGACGCTCCATCTCTTCTTCCATTGCTGAATAGACAAAGTAGAGGTTAGCTACCAGCTTCCGGTAAGAGTTCTTTTCGACAACTCCTTTTAAAAAGCACTTGACAAAACCAACATTTTCGGCCATTGAGTGAGATTTTTTAGTACCCTCACGCAATTTGGTGGCTAAATTGCTGCTCATGCTAAATTTTATGTCCCTTAAGTCTGCTAACAAGCTTACTGAGCTTTCTAACGGCTCAGATACCGCTTAATAAGGTAACATTAGACGCATTTGCTGAGAATTTTCATTAAGATTTCTTACGATAGACTCCCACGTCTATTGCTAGCAGTTTGTCAATCAAAATCTGATAAGCAGGTATAGGGGTAAGCTCCCTGTAGTGATCATGATGTATCATGAGATGTGTTATACGATGTGCCTCAGTATCAGCAGACTGAGGAAGAATGGATGGCACGTTACTCCTTGAACTTACCAGCTCAGTTAAAGCAGGATGCAGAAAAGTGTGCGGCAAAGCAAAGTGTTTCGCTCAATCAGTTTATTCTGTGGGCGGTAGCTGAGAAAGTAGGTTCACTAGGCCAACAACTCGACGAGCTGGTCTTCTCTGATATTACATACCGTCGCGGAGCTAGCGGTCAGCCTTGGCCAGTACTGCGCGGTACTGGGTTACGAGTACAAACATTAGTAGTTGCCGCCAAGCAATGGGGTCTATCCCCGAAGCAGATTGCTGCTGAGTATTGCTTGACTGAGACTCAGGTAAATGATGCTTTAGCTTTCTACGTAGCACACACCGCAGAAATAGATATGGCGATCGCAGATGAACGAACCCTTGAAGCGGCGAATATTTAAGCCACTGTTGCACTTAGATGCCAACACGTCTATTCCAACTGTGCATACAGCACTAATCAGTCGCGGTCATCATGTAAGCCGGACACCAACCGATATTTTAAGTCGGAGTGCTGGTGATGAGGTTCAGTTGTTAGGGGCCATCGCTCAAGGACGATGTATTTTTACGTTCAACATCCGCGATTTTTTAGTTTTAGCCCAGCGCTACCCTCAACACGGAGGGATTATTCTGGCTACCCAAAGCAGTTGGACTCTCCCGGATTTGATTGACGCTTTGGATCGCTTGCTGTCAGAGACACAAGCAACTGACTGGATTGGACAAGTTCGGTGGTTGAATCAGTGGCGAACGTGAGCCTATCTCCATATTTAACTGCTGATCAGTTCACAAAATCTGGGCTCTTCTGGCTGCTGACTCCTCTCCTCACCCATCAGGTGAGCAGCATTGTCCAGATTTTCAGTACTTGTTCGCACTCCTAGTTAGGGATTTCCCAATAAAAAAATGTTTTGTAGATACAATGGGTGGGTTTAGCCAATAACATTCGACACGAGCAGATTACCTCACAACAAAACCCGCCCTTAGCCAATATGTATCGTTGGATCATTTAATTGTGGGAAATCCCTTCTTACTCACTAGTCTCGTTAGTAGCGGTGGTATTCCCCTTGACGATTTTGGTCGCCGTTCCACTGATGATTACGGTCTTGATTCCATTGGTGATTGCGGTCGTAGTCTACTTGGCGATCGCGGTCTTGGTTCCATCGGCGATCGCGGTTGTAATCCCTATCTCCGTTAAACCAATCGGATATTATTACTGAGTTATTGCTAAAGCTAGTATACTGCTGCCCTGACTGCTTTTGTTCGCTATATAGCGACGCGGCTGTGGCAGGTGTTGCTACCGAAGAGATGAGCGGCGCAGACATCAGGGGGAGGCTCACCAAGAGTAAAAGTTTGCGGAGCATAGTTTTTAAACAAAATTAACTAGGATAAATAGACGAAATTATCGCTCTTAAGTTCCTTTGTACCGTGACTTTAGTGAATGTATATATACTTTTGTTGAAAGTCACAATGTCGCCTAAATAGGACAAACATCTATCTGCTAGATTTCATTCTAACAACTATTATTAGCTAAAAAATCCCACTATGGTATTATAGTATTGAAGCCTTAAATAACTGCATTCTTATTCACATCTTCAACATTAAACTATTTTTGCCTATTATTTAGCTTGTTTCTTCAGTTCCTCTACAAACTTTTCTGTAGCTTGGTTAGTTTTTAACCAGGCTTGACGTTCATCATGAATCTGAGCAAGGCGAGATTCGATGTTGTCTGATGTGGCAAGGATACCAAAATTAGAGGGGACCCATTCTTGATGATAGTTATAGAGGCGGTTAAGTATGAGATCGGCGATTTGCTCTTGGTAATGTACGCTATCCACAAAGTTCTGCATGTTATCGTTGATCGGTTCAGTGGTGATGCTGGTATAGTCGGCAAAATCCCATACTGGCGTAATTTTAACGACTTGACGTTTCCATTCTTCAAAAGCTGGCCAGAGACCTGACAGATAAATAGCTTCCAATTGAGCAGCATGTACAGGTGAGAAAAATACTTTTATATCTATATTTCGTCGTTTACATGTGTCAATAATCTCTTTAAAATTCTCTAACTCTTCTTTTGACAAATTATAGTTTTTGTAAAATGTTTTTTCGTTAAGATATAAAAGTATAACTCTTTGAAATTGGGCAAGCATTTTATTGTGACTGAAATTTATAACATCTTTTTTAACACTTGACCCCGATTTTTTGATTGTCTTCTGTGTATCCTTCACCTTTACCACTTTCTTAGCATTTTTTGTGATTTTAAAGCTAATTAAATATGGTTGTTTATAGTTCAAATAAGGATATTCCAAACCAGACATTTGCATGTAATTAACCTGAGTATCCTCAAAGCTAGAGCGTGGTAGATTTATAGAATTTAGTTGCAGTTTGTTTCCATACTTTTGTTGATTCAATTGATTATAATTAATTATTATTTTTTTGAGGCTGGCTTGAAATGTATCTAGAGAAAAATTCATTTTTGCTAGTTCTATTAGAGAATAGCTATATTTGTTTTTTCTGATCTGGTTAGCATGTTTCACTTCACTGATATTAGTAATTTCTGGTTTTTTATCATGCCCACCAAAAGAAAAGAAATCAATACCTATTACAACCTGGTTCAAGTCTGGATGATTAGCAAGTGTATCTTCAAAGTAACTTTTGATGTCATACATTTTTGCCCCAGGTAAGCCTAAGTTATAAACTGGTTGTATGGTTAAGGCAGGATGATTTGGAGCTATTCTTAAAACAGTAGATGTACCCAATATAATTGCTTTAGGGTTAATGCTGGTGATACTTAAGGTAGCCAAATTTATCTTAAAACGCTCAGCTCTATATTTGCTTCTTTGCTCTAAAGTCGTCTGTGGTCTATTTATGCTTACTTGTTTACTGATAGCTTTAGCTTGTGGGGAAGGCTTGTTATTGTCTAATTCTGATTGATTTTCACTGACAATGCCTAGACTACTTAAAATCCCATAAGGATCGGTGACCAAGTTGAATAATGCAATAAACAAGAGATTAAAAGCAACTAGCGGCGGCAGGATCAAGTTGAAGCGACGGTAATTTTTCTTTTTCATAGTTTTGAAAGTTGGAAGTAGAGAAAATTCTGTAATTTAAAATACAGATAATCATAAGCAGCAGTGCAATGCTACTAATTAATACTCCTCACCACCAGTTGATTTTAGACTGCTGCATGAGTTGTAAAGTGTTAAATGGGTAGTTTCTATACTAGCTGGACTTTGGCACAGTATTATACAACTTTGGCTTATGGCTCGACAAGGCTGAGTTCCCAAACCTATACTCCCACCAGGGATTTAAAGATACTGTTGGCGAATCGACTGAGGGGTAATACTCCTCAGTCAGTTTGTAGTAAGCACTTAAATGCTTTAAAGCTGGGAAGACAAGAACTAAAGTTATGACTACAAACCGTTGAGCAGAAAGGACTTTAGCCCTTAGTACAAACTATTTCTGCCCATCTACATAATCCATATATTTACTAATAGCCTGTTTCCAAACTAAATACCCATCACCATTTAAGTGAAGGCCATCATTAGTGTATCTTTCGCCAAGTTGATTGTCAGTAGATAAAGCTGAATATAAGTCAATGTACTCATATTTAAATTTATCGGCTAATAGTTTTAGTTCCTG
>CAZZWA010000014.1:0-8631 GCA_964657555.1 uncultured Microcoleus sp. | reverse complement strand
TGTGAGGCAGTACTTCAAACAGGCTTTTTCGGTCTAGATAGTAAGCTGAAAACTTTACGGGGCTTGGAGTCGATGTTATTACCTGATTGCTTAATAAGTAAGAAGTTACTCCCTTCTTAGGAAGCAAAATTACACCACCTGATAAAAATAAAATATTCAAACTAACAGACAATACAAGCCCCCAGTTTATTTGGCTCAAACTAACAGGCAACACGAGTATCCAGTTTTTTTTTCATTGCTTTGGTACTTTTCTATAAACAAGATACAAGATTAGGATAGTGTTCTACTACTGTCAAGGGATGCTGCGTTAAAACCCTTAACACTTACAAAATGTAAGTTGAATTTGCCTGTTGAGTAGGTTCAACTTACGTAACCACAGTGTAGTTTATGTATAAGTAAATTAAACAAATATCCACAAACGGGAGCAGGCAATTATACAATTTAACCGTTTCAATCTATAGAAGTACTACAAGTTGTTGACAAAAAAGCGGGTGCGATCGCACCCGCTTTTCGTCTAATTAATCTCAAGGGTAGCTTCCGTTTAGCGGAAGTTGCCTGGATTAAGCCGAGGGTTCGACGGTTGGGACAATCCCCTTCTCAACTGACTCAACCGCGTGCCTGTACCGCCATCAGCTTGGTCTAGAAAAGGCTTCAGGTAAATGTTTTGGGGGCTGCGCTGAGAATTGCCACCCACGATTGAAGACAAACCCAAGTTGTTTAACACTTGATTGAGTGTCCCGTTGCTTCGTCCCCCAGCAAAAGTATTGACGGCTTGGGTTGTCTGTCCGTTGTCGGCAACACTCAAGTTTTGGAAAACGCGATCGCGGGTTGACGCCGGATCTTGACCTGAAGGGACGGTCAGTACAATCCGACAGCTTGGTACAGCCTCAGTGGTCACACAAATAGTATTGTAGCCATTTTCCTGAGCGGTACGCATTTCCACCAGCCCATCGGGTCGATAAGACTCCAACCGGCGGCTAATTTCGTTGCAACGTCGCTCCGGCGACCAAGCACTTCCCATCGCACTGGGAGTCGCCCAGGCAAAAGATTGATTGGGTTGGCTCTGAGGATGATACATCACGGTATACTGACTGTTTACCGACTCGCAGGTAAACCGTACTTGACTGAGAGCCGTGCCATTCTTCCCAGAACTAGGGCTGGTTGTTGAGGGTGCCCCTGAATTCTGAGGATTGCCGTCTATTATCACATCAGGACGCTTATTATCTGGTGATGATTGTGCTAGGAGCGTCGGCTGTCGGACTCCGACACCCAATGCTGCCTGATTAGAGGCGGCGATCACTCCCCCGTTACTTACCACCATTGCTACAGCAGCTAGTAGGCTAGCACTTCTCAATGCTAATGAGGCCAACCCCGAAGGAGACTTATACAGTTGTGGTAAAACAGAATCAATCTTCCTATGCATGTTTCCAGACTCTTTCCAGCGCGTAAGGATAAAGCAAAATTAACTACACAAAACTCTATAAATTGACGTTAGTATCTTATACTACAAGAACGAAAACCCTTATTCCTTCTAAAAGAATCAGGGTTACCAATTGCGTAGGGTAGGGATGCTGTGCGCGTGTCATTGGTGGTTTGCTGGTCAAATCTCAATGCTGCCCTACATTGATTAAGAACGGGTCAAATTAAAAAAAGTTCCCGTAAACTTGTGCTCATCACCCTCCTCACGCCCTCAAACAGAGAGCTGTCCTCTATTGAGGATTGATGGTATTGACAAAAGATATTTAACAGGAGAGAAGACAACGATGTCGGAGGCACAGAAGGCACTGACAGTTCCCCCTAAAGAATTACTGGAACCGCCTGGTGAGTTCAATCTTACATTGTTGATGTTTTTAGCATCAGTGACAATGTTGGTACTCTCAAACTGTGGTTACTGGTTCTGGAACTGGCAGCATTGGTGCTGCTTTGCGATCAACGTGCTCGCCTTGCATATGGCTGGGACAGTGATTCATGACGCCTGTCACAATGCCGCCCATCGAAATCGGGCGATCAATGCCCTCTTAGGGCATGGTAGTGCGCTAATGTTAGCTTTTGCCTTTCCAGTGTTTACACGAGTTCATTTACAGCATCATGCCCATGTTAATGACCCAGAAAACGACCCGGATCATTATGTTTCTACGGGTGGGCCATTGTGGCTGATTGCTGTTCGCTTTTTATATCACGAGGTGTTTTTCTTTAAACGGCAGCTGTGGCGCAAGTATGAACTACTGGAATGGTTTTTGAGCCGATTGTTTGTCGCTGCTATTTTCTATATCTCAGTTCAATACCACTTTTTAGGCTACATTCTCAATTTTTGGTTCATCCCGGCTTTCGTCGTCGGGATAGCACTGGGGTTATTTTTTGATTATTTGCCTCATCGCCCCTTTAAAGAGCGCGATCGCTGGAAAAATGCCAGAGTTTATGCCAACCCAATTCTCAACTTACTGATCATGGGTCAGAATTATCACCTCGTCCATCATTTGTGGCCTTCTATTCCGTGGTATAATTACCAGCCTGCATACTACGCAATTAAGCCCTTACTAGATGCCAAAGGCTGTTATCAATCACTGGGACTGCTACAACAGAAAGATTTTTGGAACTTTCTATACGACATTTTTCTAGGTATCCGTATTCACCAACCCCACCAAGACTCCCACTAGAACAGATTGAGTTAGTTTTCCATGAGCGGTAAACTCCAATCTGGCCGCAGATTTTGAGCTTGACGCAGATAGGGATGGTAAATCTCAACTTGAGAAGCAGGAATATTGACGTAAGTTAATAGCCGAATGCAGCGAGCCAAGCCACCCTCAACATGCATTTGCTGCACATCCAGCAGGGGAACATTGTCCCAACAGGGACGAGCGCGGGCGATCGCCGCCGGGAAAGTAGCATCCAAATCCTGAGTCACAGTGAAAGTGGCACTGATAATCTGCGCTGGTTTCAGTTGATTCTCTCCTTCCAATTTATCCAGCAGTTCTGTTACTGCTTCTCGGATGGCCACAACTGAATTTTCTAATACAGTTGTGGCACCGCGAATCGCCCTTACTTGCCACTCCCCGCCAGAATCCTTCGCATTACTCGACCGGCCTCGTAGAGCAAAACCCTCTTTCTCAATTTGGGAAGCAGGGATGTTTGCGTGAATGAGTAACTGAATGCAGCGCTCTAGGCCGGTCTTGACATGCATTTGCTGCACATCCAGCAACGGAACATTGTCCCAACCGAGATGGGTACGGGCGATCGCTGCCGGAAAAATAGCATCCAGATCGCGAGTGACCGAGAAAGTGGCACTAATAATGTGATTTGGGTCTAGTTGATTACCCTCTACCGTTTCACCCAGCAGTTTCATCACTGCATCTCGGATAGCCTCAACCGAATTTTCGGGCACGGTTGTTGCTCCGCGAATCGCCCGCACTCGCCACTCCACGCAAAAATCCTCCACATAATAAAAGAGCTTTGGACTTTGGACAGTTGTGTCTAAAGTCCTCCTTCTATATTTATAGGTGTAACTGAAATCAGCATATGTACTTTTTTGTCCAAAGTCCAATAAAGCGTTTTGCGTTTTTCTTTGACATGTGAGCTATGAATGCCTCATTGTCCCTCTTGCTCTGTTTGTCTTAAAAACAAGCGATAGAGCTTTCTCTAAGAGACTGCTAGGGTTTGTATAGCCACAATGGCTGACCGCTTGTAGATTGTTCAAATTCTAACCAATCTATTGCTGCTACTAGCCTTGGAGGAATCTGTTTATTTCCCGATACCAAGCGGTTCAAGAAAGGTTTGCGCTCCTCAAGGGTAAAGCATTGAGTTTTCTCGGGGTCAAGACCTGCCAGTTCTGCTGCCCACTGTCGTGCGTCTTCTTCTGTTCCCAGTTGGTCAACGATACCCAATTGCAAAGCTTGCTGACCCGTGAAAATGCGCCCGTCCGCGAAACTTTTTACCGTTTCAACGGCCAGTTTTCTGGCCTCCGCAACCGTTTGCACAAACTGTTGATAGCTAACGTCAATCAACTCTTGCAGAATATCCTTTTCCTGCTCAGTAATTTCGCGGTCGAAAGACAGAATGTCCTTGTAAGGGCCAGATTTGACGACTTTGAATGAGACTCCAATCTTCTCTAGTAAGCGTTCCAGGTTGTTGCCCCTCAGAATTACACCAATGCTTCCGGTGATTGTGCCTGGATTGGCCACGATGTATTCAGCTCCCATGCCAATATAGACTCCTCCAGAAGCTGAGATATTACCGAAGCTAGCCACAATTTTGACCTTTTCTCTCAGTTTCTTGAGGGCGCTGTAAATTTCTTGCGAATCCCCCACTGTACCGCCAGGACTATCAATGCGTAGTAGCAATGCTGGAAATTTTCTTTCCTCAACCGTTTTCAAGGCTTCCAGAACCCGTTTGCGAGTTGCTCCAGCAATGGCACCAGTAATTTCAATCCGAGCAATTTGTTTACGAAATTTAGGCTTAAAAGGCCAGATCATGAGCGGTCAAAGAATGAGTGATGAGTGGTGGATAACCCCCTGTATCGGGGTTCTAGTTCTGAAGATCAGCCAGCGTTCCGAACATCTGTGCTGAGTCTTACTCTAGTTTGCACGATCTGAAGCTGGTTTAGTCTATTGGCTGCTTTGGAGGTGCTACTAGTTGGCAGCAGCATGGAACATGAGGGCAAACAGGGACGGGCGTCTCGGCGTTATGCCAGATTCGCGTCACCTGCTTAATATAAATTAACTATTAGTACAATGATTTAAAGAAACAGTACTCTCTCTAGCATCCAGAAGCTAAAATCAGCGATGTCATGCATCTAAAACTCACCGAATCTCGACTCCCCTTCGCTTCCCTGCTACTAATCGCCCCTTTCTTCCTTTGGGGAACGGCAATGGTAGCTATGAAAGGCGTCATCCCCAACACCACGCCCTTATTCATGGCAGGGGTGCGTTTGTTGCCTGCTGGTATGTTGGTATTGGTAGCTGGCTTTTTCATGGGACGCCCCCAACCCAAAGGTATCCGCGCTTGGCTGTGGATCGGCTTGTTTGCCTTAGTTGATGGAGCCTTGTTTCAGGGCTTTTTAGCTGAGGGAATTGTGAGAACTAGTGCCGGTTTAGGCTCGGTGATGATTGACTCTCAGCCCTTGGCAGTGGCCTTACTATCGCGGTGGTTGTTTGCAGAGCAGATAGGTTTGTGGGGCTGGATAGGTCTAGCTTTAGGTGTTTTGGGCATTAGTCTCATTGGCTTGCCCAGTGAGTGGATTTCCCATTTGCTGCATAGCGGGACGATCAGTACGTCAGGTGTAGAGATGTCGCAGGCAACGCTTATGGAGCAGATGTTTGAGCATGGAGAGTGGCTGATGCTGCTAGCGGCGCTTTCAATGGCAGTAGGAACGGTGATGATTCGGGTCGTTTGCCGACATGCTGACCCAGTGACAGCCACAGGCTGGCACATGATTTTGGGCGGTTTGCCTTTGTTTGCCCTCTCAGCCGGGTGGGAATCCCAGCAATGGGTGCATCTGGAATCGTCTGAGTGGCTGGGTTTGGCTTACTCAGCAGTTTTTGGCAGTGCGATCGCTTACGGTTTATTCTTTTACTTTGCCTCTAGTGGCAGTCTCACCAGTCTCAGTTCCCTCACGTTTCTGACGCCAGTTTTTGCCCTGCTATTTGGCAACTTATTACTATCAGAGGTTCTCACTCCTCTCCAGTGGTTTGGTGTCGGCTTGACTTTAGTAAGTATCTATTTGATCAATCAGCGGGAGTCGATCACCAAGAAGTTGGCAGAGGTTCGCACATGGGTTACACAGGGTTCAAAATTTGCAGAGATTGAAACACAAGTAACTGTCTGTGGCACTCCGACGCAGAATCTAAGCCTGTTGGAACCCTCCGAGCGTCAACTCGCACAACTACCTGTCAAAGTGGAAGAACCCGATCCAGAAATTTTGCCAAATCGTTAACACGCAAGCAGTTTTAGTCTGGAGAATGAACTTTGGTCTATGACTTGGCCTAGAGCCCAGACTCTGCTGAATTTACCTTGTGCTAATATTCTGGAGGAGTCGGGTCATCTCAGATACGTTTATTTATGATTTGAAGCCAATTAGTATAGAGCTAGCTTGAAGTGATAACTAAAAGGCTCTCATTAGCTGCACCTTCAAGCTTCAGGTTGGTTTATGTTGCCCCACCGCTCAACTTTAGTTCTAGTTACCTGCGTTACCTGCCTAAGCTTTGCCTCTAGTTTAGGCAAGGGTGCTAACTTGTGTGAGCCTGCGAGCGCCAACTCACAGGTCATGTCATCCATTTCTCTTAAAATAGCTCAGGCAAAACCTGTAGCTAGTGAGCCGCCTGTCCTAAATCTGGGAAGTCGAGGGCCAGAAGTCACTCAACTGCAAACGCAGCTGAAGCAGCTGGGGTATTACAACGAAGCAGTGGATGGAGTATATGGGGAGAGCACAGCGTCTGCCGTCTCCAAATTTCAAAAATCTGTTGGTTTAAAAGGGGATGGGATCGCCGGTTCAACAACCTGGAATCGTCTCCAGACGCCTCAATCCGAAAACAAGCCCTCATCTCCCCCATCGCCTAAAGCTCAACCTAAAGAACCTGCTAAATCTCCCTCTGGGAGAATTAAGACTATATGGTTGATCGCAGGCTTTGTGGTTCTAGCTGCTGGTGTGGGAGGGGTATTGTTTTTCTGGCTGAGAAGGTTTGGCAAGGAGACCTACGAAGTGGAGCCAGACCTGAAGGCTGAATCCAATTCACTGAGCAACGACTCTAGCAGCTTCGAGTCCAGGAATGGTGGTACTACAGAGACAGGCATCGCTTCAGATAAACATAATTTGGATAGTAGCAAGAATGGCTATACAGGTGAGCCAGGACAAGCAACAAACGAAGAATCTTCCTTATTGCCTTTCGCCGCTCACACCCTTCTGCCTGCCTCTCACCTCTCGCCCTCTTCCCCGTCTGAGTCAACAGAGGAAACACCCACAGACGAAGCAGCTATTGAAAAAACAACTCGCCTGCCTAGAATTGACATTGTTGATGAATTAATCAAAGATTTACAGAGTGCCGAGCCAGCAAAGCGACGCAAGGCAATTTGGGAACTGGCGCAACGGGGAGACTCTCGGGCAATTCAGCCTTTGGTAGATCTGATTATCGACTCAGATTCTCAGCAGCGCGGCTTAATTTTGGAGGCCGTGTCGCAAATTGGTGTCCGCACCCTTAAACCCATGAACCGTGCTCTGGCTGTCTCGTTGCAAGATGAAAACGCTCAAGTGCGTAAAAATGCCATCCGGGATCTGACACGAGTCTATGAAATGATTACTCAAATTAACTATCTGTTACGCCATGCCATGGACGATCCTGATGGTGAGGTTAAGGAAACAGGAAAGTGGGCTCTTGAGCAATTAAACCGAGTTCGCAGTAGCTCTGGCATTGATAATTTGTCAGCTTCGCCAAATCCTGAGATTTCCTCAGATGAGCCACCAAAGGAGCCAGAGCAATAGAGTTTTGTGTTTTGAATTAATGTGATTAATACCTCTAAAAACTCATTAAACCTTTTACTACTTTCAACCCCTGTTGCTCCTCTCGGTTCGGGATTGGGAGGGGGAGTAGAACTTACACTACACAATGTTGCCCAGGAAATGAGACGACGGGGGCACAGTGTTCAAGTTGTTGCTCCTTTGGGTTCTGTTTCCGATTCAATCCCAATCGTGGAGATTGCAGGGAAACTTCAGATCAGTGCTCAAACTCAAGAACGCATGGCTGTAGCTATGATATTGGGCGATTGTGCATTAGCCAACATGTGGGAATATGCTCGTCAGGTTCAAGGGCATTACGATCTCATCGTTAACTTTGCTTACGATTGGCTACCATTCTATCTGACTCCCTTTTTTATCTGCCCGATAGCCCATTTAGTCAGTATGGGCTCGCTGACCGATGAAATGGATCGAATCATTGAGCAGGTTGCAGTCAAATTTCCTGGCACTATTGGTGTCCATAGTCGGACACAGGCAGAAACTTTTTCCTTTGCTGATCGCTGTCGTTGTCTTAGCAATGGTTTTGACCTATCACTCTACCAGTTCTGTAGTCAACCAAAAGCAGATAGGTTAGCCTGGGTAGGTCGGATTGCTCCTGAAAAGGGGTTAGAGGATGCGGTAGCCGCAGCTCAAATTACCAACATATCTCTAAGAATTTGGGGAGTAATCCAGGATGAAACCTATTGGCAGCAAGTTTGTCAAAACTATCCAAACGCGCCTATAGAATATGGAGGATTCCTACCAACGGCTGAACTGCAACAGATGTTAGGCCAGTGCCGAGGTTTATTGGTAACACCTCGTTGGGTGGAAGCGTTTGGTAATGTGGTGATTGAGGCACTAGCTTGTGGGGTGCCAGTAATTTCCTATCGTCGAGGTGGCCCCACGGAAATTATCCGGGATGGGAAAACGGGCTTTTTGGTGGAACTGGATAGTGTGCAGGGGTTAGTAGAGGCAATAGGACGCCTTGATGAAATTGACCGCCATGCTTGTCGCCAACAAGCCGAAGCTGAATATTCTTTAGATGCCCTAGGCGATCGCCTAGAAAGTTGGTTTCAGGACATCGTAGAGGCATACGGTGCCAGAATTGCTTAGAACATTGGACAAAGTGAGTTTGAACGAGCTAGTTG
>CAZZWA010000013.1:9730-29838 GCA_964657555.1 uncultured Microcoleus sp. | reverse complement strand
TTTGTGTATTAGCATCAGGCAGAATTAAACTCTGTGGATGTATTGATAGCAAAACAGATTCTTTCCAGGAATCCACCTAAACCGATAAAAGAGGGAAAATAGCCCCAAAATTACTCTTCATCCGGCGCAAAAACTGTAGCATTTACATCTTGACTTTCGCCTAATAAAGATAAATAAACCCTTGATGTTCTACTGGTGTATTTGTCCGCTCCAGTAATCCCATACCGCCCGCGCCACCCTTGCTATCACTTTTTCGCGTGCGGAATCGTCAGCCGTAGAATCTGAAACAAAGACCGCCATGGCCAAGTGCCGCCCATTCGGCAGCGTAACGAGTCCCACATCATTCGTCGCAGCCGTCACCCCGTTTACAGTGCCCGAAGTGCCTGTCTTGTGTGCCACAACCGTCCCGGCAGGCAACAGTCCTTTAATACGCCTTAGACCTGTGGGCGTCTGGGTCATCAATCGCAGCAACAACGCTCGGCTGGGTTCCGAAAGCCCACCTCCCTCGTGCAGTGCGCGTAACAAAACGACCATTGACTCAGGCGTTGCCGAGTTGCGATACTGCACTAACTTGTTTTGCCCTATCTCCTTCTCTGTGTTAGCCACGACGATGCCATTTACGCCAAGGTCATGCAAATACTTGGTGACGAACTGCGGTCCGCCAACAAGTCGCAACAGCACGTCGCAAGCCGTACCGTCGCTTTCGGACACCATGAATCGCAGCAAGTCGCTCAAGCTCAATTCCACTCCGTCCGGATGGTCATCGCGAATCGGACTATATTGAGGTGCCATAACGAAATCGTTTCTCTCCACGCGAACCTTCTGCATCAAGTGGAGCGCCCCTCGCTCCACTTGATGCAGCACAGCCATCCCAATGGGCAGTTTATAAACGCTTTGCATAGGGAACTGCTGGTCTTTGTTGAGAGCAACCGATTCTCCGGTCTCTATCACCGTGGCTACAGCCCCTACACGCCCCTGGGCAGCACGAGATATCTGCTCAATTTGGTCGTGCAGTCCACCTGTTACATTGTCGGTGCCCGATTGGCTTAAGCCAGTGCCGCTTTCAGAGTGGGATGAGTCATTGGCTTTGACACTGCTGTTGGGGTTGGTTCTTAAGCAACTGGCTGCCAACAAAGATATGCATAAGCCGTAAAGCCAAGTCTTTTTCATCATTGTATTCCCCTGTGCTTTAAGAATCACACGCTTTTTATTGTGACCTAACGCGATCGCGGCACTCCCTCAGCCTATTTGCCAACCGCTGATGAGTAGTATCCAACTATACCCCAATTACAGGCTGACCTGCTGATAAAGGTCTTCTCTGTCCACGACTCGGCGTTTCTTGGACTGTGTAGTCTTCAATTGTGCATGACTTGCTGCGTCTCCATTAAGATCAGCCTCTGATTTCTCAATGGGAACCGGATTCAGGTAAGCAAGCAATTCGCCTTTAGAGACGACATTGACCTTTTCTGGTGGTTCTGGGGCTTTCAGTTGTCGCCAGGTGTTAGGCAAACAACTAAAACATACCCTCTTAAACTGCTGCCCCGATCCGCCTTGCGGACGCGCTTCACTTCGCACTGTTTCCTTCAACTCAGCAACCAGTAGGCTGTCATCGGATACTTGCATCACTACTGCTGGTGAGTGGGTATTGATGATGACTTGACGGAGGGGATTATCTGGGCCAATGGGTTCATCAACATCGGTAGCAATATCCTGAAGCAGCTTGAGCATCTTTGGGATGCGTTCTGGATGAATGCCGTTTTCCAGTTCCTCCAGACACAAAAGACCTTGGGCATCTGGGTCTAATTCCAGAACCGCCAAAGCCAAAAAGCGCAGGGTTCCATCTGATAATGCCCTTGCTGGATGAGGTGTACCATCCCGGCTAGTCACCTGCAAAGTCAGATCCAATAGAGATAAAGGATGATGTCCGCTAGCTTATTCCCAGTTTGCCGCCGAATCCAAGACTGCCCATCCCACATCAACTCCCTTGAGTAAAATTCAGGACAAAGGTTAAAATGAAGCCTTGGCCTCAATCTGAAGAAAAGGCCAGTGTAGAGCGGACGATCTGGGGAAAGGAAGAGATAGCGTGAAAGGGGGAAGCAAGTACCAGCCTCTCCTAGAGTATTTGCGTTGTGGCAACCAACGCGAGGTAACACTCAGCTTTGCCCAAATTGAGCTGGTAATCAATGACAATCTGCCTGAATCAGCACGTCGTAGCAAGGCGTGGTGGAGCAATCGCACTACAGGTGGACTGCAAGCTTCAGCATGGATGGAAGCTGGGTATCGCGCCAAAGTTAACTTGAGTGCGGAGACTGTGACGTTTCGCAAAAAATCCCCAACCACGTACCAAGTAGAGCAGCCGATGACCAGCATCATAGAGTGGAACAAAGACACAATCAAGGCAATGCGTTTGCACATGGGTCTTACACAAAAAGAGTTGGCAACGCAGCTACGCGTGCGTCAGCAAACGGTCAGCGATTGGGAAAACGGTGTCCATCCGCCTGACAGTTCCAACTTGAGATCCCTAAATCTAGTTGCAGAGCAGTCTAGTTTTACATACGGAGAAGAAACTTGAAGGTAAACCTAGGCTTTCAAAACCGATATTGACATTTTAATCCGATACCGTGTAAATTGTCAACGGTGTAACCAGTGGTTGCCTTTTTTCGTATATCCACCAACAAGTGAAATCTAATGGATAACAGTTTTTCCTCGGGTGTCAGCTCTACACCCCCGAATCCCATTTTCCTCAGCAGTTCCACTGAGCTGATCTCAAACAGAGAACTGCTCAGAGTCCTCTTGATTGGCTCTCGCAAAGGCGTCAACAATACAATTCAGACCCTGTACAGCCTTGGTTTTGCTCCAGTGGGAGAGTGGAGTCCTCTCTTACCCGCTCCCAATCCCAGTGAGGTGATGAGTATTTTGACCCGATATCTCGATCTGAACTAATCGCAGCGTTCCCTTAGAGAACGCTGCGATTAGTTTTTGCTCGCGACTTACGGAAGAGCGGCTGAAGAACAGCCTATTCTTAGAATGGTTGGGATGACGCTCTTAATTTGAAACGCTCAAGAGCATGGCATTTTGAGTAGGGCATCAAACCCGTGACTCCGCAATGGTTAGTTCCGTAGGCGTTGCGGCACGAAGTGCTGCCTCGACTAAGCCCGCGGCACGCTACGCTACGGACTGTTTTGGTGCAGTTGGGAAGACCCGTCAATTTTAACGGGTATAACGCAAAGAGCCAGCCTTCTGTGACTGGCTCTTTAAGAGTAACTTTGCAGCACTCAGTACTTCTAAAGTCCAAGTTGATTGCCGCGTTTGTACTGCATGTAAGCAGCGAAAAATAGTCCGGCGAGGGTGACGAAGACTAAGCCAAGCACAATGCCATCAAGTAGCGGTTCGACCACGTCAGTTCTCCTGATCTTAAAGTTGGTTACCTGTTTCTTATAGTACAAGCTTTTCCGCCCCTATTATGGATTTAGGAGCGATCGCTCCCATCTAGCACTGTTTTTCCATCCAATGACGACATTTCTGGAAAAAACCGCTGTATCAAATATAACTATTTACTTATCTGGTTTATGCATATTCAAGTTTTTCAAAACTGAACATCACGAACTGCATCCAATAGACCATCAGCCGACATACTTGCCTCCAGCATCTATAAAATTTAAGCTATGTATATGATTCGAAATGTTTATCCAAACAATGGTACACAATCTCTAGCAAGCAATTAGCATAGGTATTGCAATCCCGTGTTAACGATCAAGACCTCTTATACTTACCCTGACAGGAGATCCATTGGATAACCAGCTGGGCAAACCTGAAACCCTGATGCGGCGGCTCAGCTTGATGACGCTGGTGTTTGTGCTAGCAATACTATTGGTAATTCTGGGCGTTCACCATTTTCAGAACTCTAACCCTTATGTAAAAAGTGTTTTGTCCCTTAGAGGCGATGCTGTGCAGGGACATGCCATTTTTCAGATGAACTGTGCTGGATGTCATGGATGGGAGGCCCAGGGGCGGGTAGGGCCGAGTCTGGAGGGGATCTGGAAGCGCAAATCTCGCGAACAGCTGATTCACCAAGTCATCAGCGGTGCGACGCCGCCTATGCCGCAGTTTCAACCTACTGTCCAAGAAATGGCCGACCTGTTGAGCTATTTAGAGCAACTGTAATTGGTTGACACTCCCCCAAATTGGATTCTTGTTTCTGCCCCTCATTCCCACCCAAGACAATTGGGCCAATATCGTTCTCAAGAAAATGGTTGATGACCTGCCTTGCTGGCTGATTGACAGCATCACACATCTGGTCAGATGAGCTAATCGTTTTGACCAAAAACCTTGAGGTTGGCCATCCTTGATAGCTAAACGTTATGGTTTTGGTAAAGTGGAAAATTAACAATCTCCATTACTCCTAATCCCCAAAGGGAATCCCTAGCGCTCCAATTCCCTAACTAAATTGCTGAGCGTAAAAACGGGCATAGCGATCGCCTTTTGCCAACAACTCCTGATGAGTCCCCGATTCCACAATCCTCCCCCCTTCTAGAACCAGGATGCGGTCGGCACGGCGCACCGTGGCGAGGCGGTGGGCAATGATAAAGACAGTACGCTCCTGCATGATCCTCTCCAGAGCTTCCTGCACCAAGGCTTCTGATTCTGAGTCTAGGGCAGAAGTAGCTTCATCAAGAATCAGGATTCTGGGATTGAGCAGGACAGCACGAGCGATCGCAATCCTCTGCCGTTGTCCTCCTGATAAGTTTACCCCCCGCTCTCCCACCCAAGTGTGGTAACCTTGGCTCATCTGAGTGATGAACTGGTGGGCGTTGGCAACCTCACCCGCCGCCCGCACCGCCTCTAAGTCAAACTCAGCCTGTCCAAAAGCAATATTCTGAGCAATTGTTCCAGAAAATAACGTAGTGTCCTGCGGCACAATTCCAATCTGCCGCCGCAGACTCCGCAACGTCACATCCTGAATAGCAACACCGTCAATAAAAATTTGACCAGCTTGGGGGTCATAGAAGCGGGGTAGAAGATTTACTAATGTCGTCTTGCCAGCACCAGAAGGCCCAACTAGAGCAATCATCTCTCCTGGCAGTGCCAATAAACTCAGATTTTGCAGCACGGGTTCGCCGACATTATAGGCAAATGAAACATTACGATATTCCACTTTGCCGGTAACTGGCGGCAGGGCCACTGCACCTGGTTTTTCCACTACTGTTGGCTGAATCTCTATGAGTTCGAAAATTCTGTCAACAGACGCCTGCCCCTGTTTAAACTCGTTATAGTTACTGGTTATATGACCAATGGGGTCAATTAGCAGCAAAACAGCTGCAACATAGCTGCCGAACCCTACCGCAGTTAGGTGGCCTTGAGAAATTTGCCACCCGCCCAAGAACAACAGCAGCAAAACGCTGCTCGCATACAGGAATCCGATGACTGGGGTCTGAATCGCCTTTAGCCTCTCAGCAGCATACTTGGCTTGGCTATGGTGTTCTGCTTCCTGAGCAAAGCGAGCAATTTCATACTCCTCAGCCGCGAAAGCTTGTACTAGACGAATCCCGCTGAACACCTCTGTAAGCATGGCGGATAACTTCGATATCTGATTTTGACTGCGGCGGGAAAACTTTAGCATCTGTTCGCCAAACCAGCCAATTAAAATACCCATCAGCGGTGCAACTACGAACGTTGCCAGCGTCAGTTGCCAGTTGAGAGAAATCATGTAGCCCAAGAGCACAATCAGCTGCAACACACAGGGGAGAAAGTCATGAAAGACTTTATTTATGACTTCACCAATCCGGTCAATGTCTTCGGTGAGACGGTAAGTTAAATCGCCTGTCTGTGCAGTTTCAAAATAGCCAAGGTTAAGACGTTGTAAGTGGACATACACATGCTTGCGCAGTTCAAAGGCAACAGCGATCGCTGCTTTAGCCATCAGCGAGTCTTGGCCATACATTAAGATTTTCTGGACTAGAAAAACGAGGGCAAGAACTCCAGCTAACTGGGCAAGGGCAACTATATTGCCCTGTCCAATAAACTTGGCAATTTTACCTGCTAGTTCCGCCTGGATCGGCCAGAACACTGTGACCCCCAACGTGCAAGCAAATGCCTGAGCGATGGCTTTCCATTTTGTACGGATGTAGGGCAGCAGATGCCAGTAATTTGAGCGTGTTTTCAAGCTATCCAGTCCAGAACAATCATTTCCTTTGTTTGACGCTATCAGCTTTTAGGTGTTTCCGGGTAGTAGACTTTAATTTGTTTAGCACCAAGCCTCCAGCCTGCGATTACCCTAGCAGTCCATCGGTGCAAAAAATTGCCAGAGTAATATTAATGTAAACTTTCTGATAGAAGCTAAATCTATGCCTGCCTTAAGAGTTCCCCTGGTTATCCCCCAACCGCCAACCTTTGCAAATCTTGAGGAAGAACGCCGTCATCGCCAGCAGCGTCTTGCAGCAGCATTGCGTCTGTTTGGACGTTTTGGGTTTAGTGAGGGCGTTGCTGGACACATTACTGTCCGCGACCCCGAACGCTTGGATCACTTCTGGGTCAACCCGTTTGGGATGCACTTCAGTCTCATCCGAGTTAGTGACCTAATCTTGGTTAACCAGCAGGGTGAGGTTGTGGAGGGCAGCAAACCAGTGAATGAGGCAGCTTTTGCTATCCATTCCCAAATTCATGAAGCCCGTCCTGATGTCATGGCCGCAGCACATACCCATTCCACCTATGGCAAAAGCTGGTCTAGCCTCGGTCGCCTCCTCGACCCCCTCACTCAAGATGCCTGTTCCTTCTATGAAGACCACAGCCTGTTTGATGATTACACCGGCGTAGTTCTCGAACTGGAGGAAGGCAAGCGCATAGCCCAAGCACTAGGGGACAAGAAAGCCGTGATCCTGCGCAACCACGGTCTGCTTACAGTAGGTCATTCAGTTGATGAAGCAGCTTGGTGGTTTATCACAATGGAACGTTCTTGTCAGGCGCAGCTGATGGCAGAGGCTGCTGGTAAACCCATCCTCATCGAGCCAAAAAATGCTCAGATAGCGCAGCGCCAAATAGGGTCACACCAATTAGGGTGGTTTAGCTTTCAACCTCTCTACGAATTGATAGTGCGTCAACAACCTGACTTGCTAGAGTAAGCTGAGTCATAACAATTCTGAGTTTGGAATTCAGATATTGTCTTTGGAACCTATGGATGGTAGGAGATTATGCCAGTGGTTGCTCGAAAACTCGACTGGGCAAATCATCGAGCTGATCGTCGCAGTCCTGATAACAAAGACACTTTTCACTGCCAGAATATAGGGGGACTTCGCCTCGCAGAGGTAGCTAGCTGGATAAGTGTTCGTCTTGATGCTTGTGCGATCGCCCATCTGCTAGCTTTCAAAACATATTTTTGACTTATGGTCGTATAACTATACCGGGATTAGATTCGATATCAACCATTAATTTTTCTCCTGTTATGGTTTTACCTAGAGGTAATTCAGTTCCATCTTTAGGATCGTGTGGATAGGTTTTACCATTAAATTGCAATAAGTAGTAACCAGAGGCAGAATCACGACTATTGCCAGAAGCTAATATAATTAAATTATGCCAATCAAAAGTTTTTTCATTAGCCACAATTATAGGTGGATGATTGACATAAATAGTTGAAACTAACCGATATTCTTGCCCAAGATTCTGAAAAATAAGAGTCGTACAACCTCCTGTGCCACAAAAATAAGAACTAACAAGATGAACTATTACATCAGGTTTATTGTCACCATTTAAATCAACTTTATTGTAGTAATATCGTATATAATCGCCATTTTTAATAGCATATTCTTTATATTCAGAGTAAGTTTGCAGAATAGCTGTTTCAAGTTTGGGATCGCGGATAGTTTCTGAACGAATAGACTGAGTTTTATCTATTGGCGTTACCTCCTCTAGAGAAGGAAAGTTGGCAATTTCTAGAGTTAGGGGAGGACAAGGTTGGAAAATGGCAAGTGAACTGATAGCTAGCGCTAGTAATTTCATAGGAATTTGCCCTCTTCTTTCCAGAGCGGCTAATGTTAAATAAAATCAGTGCTTAAGGGGCAGGAGAAAGTGGCACTTATACCCTCAGAGCAATAGCTACCAAGATAACTCCTAGCAACACACTTCGATGTTCTTAACCTAATTTCAGGATTGATTCAGGTATAGTCTAAAGAAAAGCAGCCTCTACACTGCTTAGGAAGAGGCGCTACATTTAGAATGCGTAAGTGTTGGTTAACTTTGGATGTGACTGTGGCTCAATGTCCTATCTGTCAAAATGAATACGTCGAAGGGGAAATTAACTGCTGCTCTACCTGCGGCTGGGATCTGACTCCAATTTCAAAATTTATCGACCAAGTACCAGAAGCTTTATGGCAGAACGAACGGGTGAAATTGGCTTGGGCAAGAGGGGTGTGGTTGCAATTGCAGATCCAGTCACAACTCTTTAAACTGCAAGAGCACGTTCAGCAGGCAACGGCTGAGCGCTCCCATCTCCAATCGCAATTATCCCAAGCGTTTTCTCAATTAAAGCAGCTGAGCCAAGAACAGATGTCAGATGTCCTGTCAGCACCAAAAGTGCTAGGAACGCGGTTAGCTGAATTACGAGTAAAGTTGCAGCAGGCAACTCAGGAAAACTCCCAACTGCAAATGACTTTATCTCAAGCTCAGGCGCAAATTGGCTCTGATGGTCTAGACTTATTAATTCGAGCATTAGCAGATGAATCCGAACAAGTGCAGCGAGTTGCTTATTTGTTGTTGAAGCAGAGCGCTGCCACAAAGGCAAAAGAGGCATTACAGCAATTCAAGCCCTACAGGCTGTTTATCTGCAAACACACCATGGCTGAACATACAGAAGCAGTCAGGTCAGTTGCTATTTCCCCTAATGGTCAAATTCTTGCAAGTGGCAGTAATGATAAAACTGTCAAAATCTGGAATCTAGCAGGAGGAAAACTGGTAAGAACCCTAGAGGGTCATTCAAGCTCTGTTACATCTGTCGCTATCAGTGCTGATGGTCAGACTCTTGCCAGCGGCAGTGGAGACAAGACTATCAAAATCTGGAATTTGGGCAGTGGTGAGCTACTTAACACTCTCTCAGGGCATATAGGTTGGGTGCATTCCGTTGCTATCAGTCCTAATGGTTACACTCTCGCTAGTGGTAGTTCTGATAAAACAATTAAGCTGTGGAATCTGAGTAATGGAGAACTACTCAACACCTTTAGCGGACATTCAGGCGAGGTTAAGTCTGTTGCTATTAGCCAAGATGGTTACACTCTCGCTAGTAGCAGCAGTGATCGCACGATTAG
Source organism: uncultured Microcoleus sp. (assembly GCA_964657555.1). Lineage (GTDB taxonomy): Bacteria > Cyanobacteriota > Cyanobacteriia > Cyanobacteriales > FACHB-T130 > CAZZWA01. Next base: position 20,545 of record CAZZWA010000013.1, on the reverse strand, counting down.
AATCTGGAATTTAGACACTAAAGAATTACTCCATACCCTTAAAGAACATTCCGTTTCTGTACGCTCTGTTGCTATCAGTCCGGACGGTAGCACTCTTGTTAGTGGAAACAATGACCACACGATCAAGATGTGGGACATAGAGACGGGAAAACTCATCCAGACTCTTAGCGAGCATTCTGGGCCAGTTAGTTCCGTTGCCGTCAGTGCCAATGGCCAGATCCTGGCTAGTGGCAGTGATGACAACACGATAAAGATTTGGAATCTGAGTACGGGAACATTGATTCGCACTCTGCCTGAAGATGATAGCTATGTTCTTTGTATCGCCCTTAGCCCAGATAGTCAGACTCTCATCAGTGGCTCTCTGGATGCAACTCTTAAAATTTGGCAGGTGTGATCTACCTCTTTTATATTCAAAATTCAAAACTCATACTTAAAACTCTTCAGTAAAAGCTCTCTTGCCTGAGTCGCCAGTCCCGGCAATCTTCTTTTTCTGGGCCATAGGGATGGACAGCACAGACTATATCACACTGACCGTAGTAGTAAAAACATCCCCTACAGGTGCGGAGGGTTTCTATTCTGTAAGTTTCTACGGTTCCTCCCACTGCCTGGATAGCTGATTGAAGTGCTTCTAGTCTGGAAAGCCTTGGGCGGCGCATTTCAAGTTCTATATCAACTTCAATCGAAAGCCGATCATTGCTATTTTGCTCTGCCCTGCGACGGGTGATTCTACCTCCGACTTGATTGACGATTTTCTCAATTGCTTGCAAAGTACAGTAACCGGATAGATAAATGCGTTCAGTTTCACTGGTGGCTGTGATTGTTAGGCTAGTAGTAATCAGCTCTGCCTGATTAACCAGCACATCTAGGTGATTTTTGAGTTCTTCAAAAACTGGCTCAACCAGCGACATAATTTGATTGGTTCCTCCTTCACTCAGGTCAAAAGCTTGTTGTAGCTGTTCCAAAAGCTCTTGCAAAGTATCAAAAACCCGTAGCAATAATGATTCCAGCTTTTGGTCAACCTGAATGCGATACTCTTTGAGAACTTTGAAAGCTTCCTGCAAGCGCTGAGCAGTCCGCTGAATGCTGTCTAGTCCTAGCATGGCGGCTCCCCCTTTAACATGGTGAGCGGCACGGAAAACCTCATCAAGCCTTTCTGGCTCTTTAACAATGCTTCGCAGATTCAGCAAACCTTGCTCAATGGCGTTGAGATATTCTTTGCCCTCCTCAATAAAGTAGCCCATGATCCGCTGTCGTTGTTCCTGCTGCATGAGTTTTCTTCCTCGCGTTCGCGTAGCGTGCGCGTAAGCGCGATCGCCTAGATGGGATTCTTCGCTTACCCTGTGTATTGGCAACCTGCCGCATTCCGGTTCTAGCATAGCTTGAACTTAATTTATGTGTTGCCACCAGACTAGATAGCGGTACATTGAAAACTAGAAAACGACATAGCGCCATCGCTCATGCCTTAAAAAACAGGCAACAATATATCGACAATGGAGAGATGCGTCAGCTGATAGCTGATCAACTAGAGATGGAAGCGACTCACCGCCGACGGGTTTCCTTTGAGAAAAGGCACGAGAAAAACAGCTTTGAGTTGGAAGGTACTGACAGCTGTGGAGCATTGAAAAAATGAACCTACTTTACATAGGTCACACAAAAGTCTATCTAGCAAAAGTGTACGTTTGGGTAGCCTGCATGCAGGATTTAAGGCATGTCCCTGTTTTCTTGTAATTCCCAGCGAAGAAGCCTTGAAAGTTGCGCTAGATCTAAAGCATAATTGACACTCCATAAGACAATCTCTACAAGTAATAAATTCCGTATCCAAACCAGCTCACTTGTAGGGCTGAGGATGGTCAGCCCCTCATACAACTGCCAGATCCGGTAGGGGACATATAGGTAGGGAACCATCACCCAGACGACGGAGCGAAACTGCTTTAAGGTCAAACTTTCAGACAGGATTTGCCACCCCAGCATCACAAATACGGGTACAAATACAGTTAAGACACTAGAGTAGCTCCACCATACGCCGCATAGGAGCATTGCCAGCAGTGGCAGCAACCCTCCCAGCACCTGCACCGTGCCAAACCAGATTTTAAACCACTCTGGAAGTGGTTCGGGAAGGCTGTAAGGCTTTCAGTCTCTCCATGCCCAGCCCACAACTCCAAAAAAAGATGTGGCGATCGCAAAGAACAGGAGGTTTTCGAGAAGGAGGTAAAGATTGGTGTTCAAGGAAGTCACATAGCTCACTATAGGATTCTCAGCTTCCTTATAGCGCTTCTTGTTTGTATACAATGCACGTTGATTCATACACCAATGCAGTTCCGGCAATAATCGCATCTCCTAAAATCATTCGGCTCTGTTGTCGCAGAGCTACTGCCTGACATAACACGGTTTGAGATATTGGTAAAACTTGAGCAACCTGAAAAACTCCTCAAAATACTGACATTGTTGCTCAGTAAGCAGATGAGAGCCCAGCACCTCAACATAACTGAGTGCTGATACCGCAGGTGAATGGTCAGCAATTAGTTCTCTCAATCGCATGTGTTCTGGCTGAGCGGAATAGATAATGATGTTGCTCTCAAGAAGCACGTTCTACCGCTCTGGCAGCGAGCGATCTTAACGAGTTTCTTGCTGCCACAAAACTGGATCAGTATTACTCTCATGAGCAGTGGCTTTAAACATTAGCAATTAGCGAAATCCTCACTCACGAGGAGATGGGGATTTTTAATCTTGTTTACCTTCTACAAACCAGTCAATCAGACGACGAGCTATGCTAAGTTTAGGAGGAATCTGTGGTAAATTGTTCCTAGTAAACCAAGAAGCATCTGCAAGTTCATCTCCATCAATCTCGATTTCACCATTTGCATAAGTGGCGCTAAAACCAATCATCAGTGAGTTGGGATAGGGCCAAGGTTGACTGCCAAAATACTTGATATCTTTGACCTCAATCCTGACTTCCTCATAGATTTCTCGGATGATGGTATCTTCTAAAGATTCTCCCGGTTCAACAAAACCCGCAAGGATACTATAGAAATTAGTGGGAAAACGGTGAGCGCGAGCCAACAGAACCTCATCGCCTCTCTCCACTAGCACGATGACGGCTGGTGAGAGGCGAGGATAAGTGACCAAACTACATGTGGGGCATTGCTTGGCACGTTTACCCGACAACAGTAAGGTTTTGGTTCCACAATGACCGCAATACTGATGGTTTCGATCCCACTCCACAATCTGAAAAGCCCTCCCAGCTACGGAGAACAGGTTTTCCTCTAAGTGACCGTATAATTGGCGCAGACCTTGAAAAGTCATACCTTCCGGTGGCACGTTATCTTTTGGCAGCTCAACCGAGTAGCAATCAGTCCCAGCCAGGGTGCCTAAATACTGCTGGCGGATCGGCACCAAACCAACTTCTGAGAGATTGAGCAAGCAGGGAATGTCAACCTGATCGCTTTGGGTACGAATTAGCAGCTGATCGCCAACAAATGCAAACCACCAAGCAGGCTGAGATTGCTCCTTGGGTGGTTCAGTTTTAGGAATAAAGATTCGATTCACGGCATGCCTCTTAAGCAATTAGTAGGGACAAGGTTACCCCACCCCTACTTGAGTCCCCACCAGTTACGTTTATTTCCACCCATTTAATGAATGTAGTGCTTGCGAACTATTAACTTGCTCTTAAAACCGGCTGTTTTGTTGCGGCTAACTCCTCAAGTAGGATAGCAGCTTTTGTTGGGGCGTCATAACGGGCAATCTCGGCTTGCAAAAGTTGAGCTTTCTGGCGGTAGTGTGATGAAGCTAGAATTTTCTTCACAGCATCTCTTACCTGTACTGGCGTAGGCATTTTAGTTTTGAGGTTAATGCCTACTCCCGCCCACTGCACCCTTGCACAAATCTCTGGCTTTTCTTCAGTTTGACCAGCAGCAACCAACGGAACCCCGAAAGCTAGGGCAGTCTGGACACCGTTGTACCCACCGTTGGTTACCATGACATCGACGTGTGGTAGTAGGTGGTAATGCGGAATAAACTTTTCTATCACGGCATTGGCTGGGATGGGGTCGATTTTAAGGCTTTCTATTGGCTGGCCACCAGTTGTGGCTACTACCAGTACGTCTTCATTGGCAAGTGCGTGGAGTGTAGGAACAATCAACTCGTCCGTCTCAGTAGCGACTGTACCCTGCGTGACATGAACCACTGGCTTGCCACCCTTCAATTCTGCCCACCAAGTGGGAGGGGTAAACACAGCAGGTGGATCTGGTAACAACGAGCCAATAAAATGCACGCTTGCTGGCAAATCGCTGCGGGGGTACTCAAACAAAGGAACCGTCGGTTGTAAAAAAAGAAAAGGTGATAAGGTGGCATCAAAAAAATATTTGCCCTCAGGTGACAATCCGACGCTGGCTCGAACTTGGTCTAGGTAGACAATGACATCTTTGAATAGGACGCGCTGGTGTACCCAATTCAAAAAACGATTACGCACACGTCCAAGTGGTGAGGCATCTAGCTGTATTCCTAAACCAAAAGGAGCTGTATCGCGGCTGCTAAAGGGTAATGCAGTCGTATTAAAGGCTGCCCAAGGCGGCCCTCCTTGTTGATAAACCCAAGAAGCCCCCAGAAATAACGAATCAGCTAAAAGAATATTGGCTGGGAACTCGTGCAGTATTTTACTGAAGTCCTTCAACTGTGCCGCAGCAGAATCAATAAGAGAGTGCTTGAGGTCGAACTTAAGCTTTTCTAGCTTTTGTAAGGAGTTCCTTTCTTTTATAAAAGATTCAGGAATGGTTTGCGGATCGGAAAAATCTATTCCTGTTTGAATGGGAACGAAGTGTGCACCAGTTGCTTCCACTTTGGATTGAAAGCCGCGTCCTGTATACCACCAAATCTCATGTCCGCGCTCCACTAGCTTACGAACAATGGATAAGCCTGGATTGACATGTCCAATAGTAGGTATCGTACCTAAAAGAAAACGAGCCATGATATTAATAACAGGACTCCAGTTACCGCATTAATAACTTCACAATACCAAATTAACCTTTTATGTTAGAAGCTCCCGTAGCGAAGCCATCCGACTCGTTACTTATCAAAACCACTCTCAATGGTTGTCAGTACACTACTCTAGTAAATGCTACTGTGCCTCAGGATGGATTGGCGATCGCTCTGGCAACTCTGTTTTCTGCTGGCAGTTCGATGCTATTTCAGCGTCTTAAAGCCCGTCTGACCTTTATCAGCATCTATGGAATCGCTTTTCTCAATACGGGAGTTAGGTGTACAGCGCTTTTCATCTAAGTGAAGTACAGTAACCCACCCTCCCCTAACTAAGGGAAGGGTTGGGGAGGGGTGTACTCCATGAACTTGCAATCTGCTGTATCATCATCAGTCTGGCTAAGAGCTACCTAATTGTGTTGCTGGGCTTAGCGATCACCGATTGGGATTTGGTCTGCTGATGCCGAATATGAATCTCTGTTTGACCTCTTCCACCCCCAGCATTCTGGAAGGACAAGTCTTGGTAGGATTGACAACTGCTTTTTTTTGGGGCAGTTTATTTCTCCCTGACTGTACAGTTATTAATTTTTGTAACAAAAAACTCTTTGTGGTGCAGGTAAAATGCTTGTAGCACTCATGTCATATCATGTTCGGTTAATCAGCTATACTTCCCACATTTGTTGCACCCCTCCCCGCTTGCAGGGAGGGAATGTGAAGCGTAGCTTTACGGAAGCGGGGTTGTGTGGGAATGATAAGTATTCAAACGAACATAATATCAGGTATGATTTTTCCCAGTCGTTGATGAATGAGAATTTGCCTTAAGAATGGCTCAACTAAAAATTGTTACTAACTTTGATGGCAGTTTTACCCTTGACCCGAATGCTAAAGAAACCCTGTTTATGTTACTAAAGGGCACTCAGTTTCTGCAACAAATAAATTATCAGGCGAAATGTCAGCAGGTAGAATTCACAGAATTACTTTTTCAACCTGTTCCCTACAGCACTACTACGCCAAAAGGCATGTCTGCTGAATTCGAGCAATATCATAACTCAGAGGATTATATCATTATTAACGTTCCTCCTAATTTCATGTTCAATGCCAAAATATTCCAGCCTAGCCGTCTCTGTGCAATCTACCGAAAGGTTGTCTAAAACTGAGATTTTGCTCCATTCTCTATAAGTCACTAATTCCGCTCGGAAGTTAATTTCCGGGCTAATATATCACGTATCTTAACAAAGAACTTAGTCGATTGAAACCGACTTTAGCTGTCATATAATTAACGTTAATGGAAATTCTAAAAATATCTATGAGTGCGGAAATAGACATTCCTTCCCTCGCCAACTTGGAATATGTTCCTTACATTAACGATAGCGGTAATTTACCAGAAAAGTTTTTGGGGAAAATTGGAATATATGCAATTTTTGATGAGATAAAAGCGTTGCAACTAATCAACTATTCTCGCGATATCTATCTCAGTCTAAAGCAGCACCTTGTGCGTCAGCCTTACCGCTGCTACTGGCTTAAAGTAACAACTATAGACCGCCCTAGTCGCACCATTCTAGAAAGTATTCGAGATGCCTGGATTGAAGAGAATGGCGCCATACCAGCTGGTAATGGAGTTGAGCAAGCCTTATGGAATCAGCCTATTGATGCCAAGTTAGCGATGACAGATGCGGAGCAGGCTCAGTTTACAAGCCTAGAGATAGATGAATTAGGACAGGCAAAACTGTTAAAGAATGTAGCAAGGCGAGTCGAAGAACAAATTTTGGCAGAACTGAAAACCCGTGGCGTTAAAACGGAATTGCGGTTTAATCCAAAATTAAAAGAGAGTGGTTTACTTGACCTGAAGTAGAGAGGCGAAATTTCGCCTCTCTATTAAAGAGGATGGGTACGGTTTTGGAAATTCGCAGTCTTGCCTACCCTACAATCGCCGTCTTGTATTCCAGGAACAAACCTGAGTAAGCCTCGATCTCATGACCCCACAGCTGTTGAACAATCGTTATCGCATCCTGCAAAATCTGGCAGCAGGTGGTTTTGGCAACACCTTTCTGGCAGAAGATACTCATCTGCCTTCGGGACGTCGCTGTGTGATTAAGCAACTAAAGCCTATGGCGAACGCCCCTCAGATGTATCAACAGGTTCAACAACGGTTTGGGCGTGAAGCCGCCACTTTAGAGCAACTGGGTGAAGGCAGCGCTCAGATTCCCAAGCTATACGCCTACTTTTCTGAAGGAGGACAGTTTTATCTCGTTGAGGAATGGATTCAGGGGCAAACACTGACAAACAAGGTAGAACTCCAGGGACTACTGCCTGAGAATACGGTCAAAGAGATACTTGTCAGTCTGCTACCAGTTCTGGACTACGTCCATAGCAAGCAGATAATTCACCGCGATGTGAAACCGGATAATATTATTGTGCGGCAAGGTGATGGCAAACCAGTACTGATTGATTTTGGTGCTGTCAAGGAAAGTGTGACTGCTGTTAACTCGCTTGGCAAAATGCCTCTCTCGCTGGTGATTGGCACACCGGGATTTATGCCTCCAGAGCAAGCAGTTGGTAAACCAGTATACTCAAGCGATTTATATAGCTTGGGACTGACAGCGATCTACATGCTGACAGGGAAACTGCCACAAGAGATACAGACAGACCCACACACAGGACAGATAATTTGGCACCAGTATGCTGGCAGTATAAGTCCGGGTTTGGTAGCTGTACTAGATAAGGCAATTCAGCCACATCCACGCGATCGCTACGTCACAGCCAAAGAAATGCTCAATGCCTTGCAATCTGGTGCTGCACCAATTCCCGCCACACCAGCAACACAAGCTACGGTAGCAGTATCCCCTGGTGTCCAACATTATGCTGGTGCATCGCCCCAGAACGTTCCCGTTATTACCCCCCCTTACCAAGGGGGAGCACGAGGGGTGAGGGTTGGTCAAGGAAATTCGCGGCAGGTTTTACTTATAGGTAGCGCGATCGCTGGTAGCTTAGTTTTTGCTGCTGTCGTTTTTAGCCTGTCCCAGCGCTCTCCCGAACCATCGCCCAAAGTTGCGTCATCTTCTTTGCCAAACTCAGCAGCACCTGTACGAGAGCTAAACCCTTCCCCATCGCCCTACCGTTCACCTGTAAAACGTTCTAAAGTTAAATCATCGCCAGTTATTACTGAATCACCCTCACCAGCACCAGTTCAGTCGCCGGATCTGGAACCGACACAATCGCCACAGCCAGAACCAGCGCGATCGCCTGAGCCTTTGTTCTCTCGTTCCCCCAAACCAGAACTAACACCCGACACTAACCAACAATCTAATTCTGTCTCCAATAGCATTCCCGCTTTTCCCGTCGGTACATCAAGAAGTACCGTCGAAGCAACTCTTGGCAGGCGTACTAGAGATTCTAGAGGCAGTTATGGCAGTACCCGCGCTGTCATCTATCACTTAGTGCCAAACCAGATCGATCTTGGCTACTTATATGACAGTAGCTCTGGACGCGTTCGCCAAACAGAGGCATCTTTTGCCGAATCGGTAGACTCTCAGGCCATGTTGACTACATTGGATGGACTGTTAAACGGTCAAACCACCGATTACATCAAACAAGGGCTTCAAAAGGTGCAACAGGGTCGTAGTTCTTACACTTTTACCCAAGGCTCTTTAAGAGGTCAGATTGTGAGACAGAATTGTGGTTTTATCTACATCAGTATTTGGGAAGCAAACTTACATGATTTTGATGTGAATACTGCCCAGAGGTGTTAAATTTACTGTTTTCAGATTTGGCAAACTACTATCTGCATCGCTCAAGCAATAGTTTAGGAAACTTAGAAAAATCTGTACTGTAATTGACATAGGATAATGTGGGGTTTTCATTGGAAAAATCACACATTGCGTGCAGGTAATTTTATGAAGTTTCTCGCCGTTCATCCAAGTTCCCTGATGTATTCGAGGTTTTTCCTGCGATTAGAGCCCCTGGGCTTGGAATTGGTGGCCGAGGCCGTTTGTCAGGCAGGACATAAGGTACAAATCATCGATCTCCAGGTGGAAAGCCACAAGAACTACTTTGGGATGATTCGCAAATGGCAGCCCGATGTTATTGCTTTTTCCTGCAATTATCTAGCAAACGTGCCGGAGATTATCGATCTTGCTAAGGCTTCCAAGGAAGAACTGCCTAACAGTTTTATCTTTGTGGGAGGACACAGTGCATCCTTTACTGCTCAGGAATTACTAGAACACGCCGAAGGTGCTATTGACTGCATCCTAAAAGGCGAGGGTGAAGCCTCTGTAGGCCAGCTTTTAGAGGCAGTTGAACAAGATCGCAGTGCCTTGAGTGCAGTACCTGGAGTTGTGAGTGCGAACGGAGAAGGCCCGCCACCGATTTTTGTGAAGAGCTTAGATGATCTGCGACCAGCACGTCATCTGCTGCGCCATCGCCGTAAGTACTTTATTGGAGTACTAGATCCGTCTGCCTCCATCGAATTCAGCCGAGGCTGTCCGTGGAATTGTTCTTTTTGCAGCGCCTGGACTTTTTATGGTCGCAGCTACCGGGTGAAAAGTCCTAAGGCATCTGTGGAAGAACTAGCGCAGATTCAGGAACCGGGAGTCTTCATCGTTGATGATGTCGCTTTTCTCCAGTCCCAACACGGGTTTGAAATTGGGGAAGCCATTGCCAAAAAGGGAATTAAAAAGAGTTACTATCTGGAAACCCGAGGTGATGTATTGCTCCGGAATAAAGAGGTCTTTAAATTTTGGCAAAAACTTGGTTTGAGTTACATGTTTTTGGGGCTGGAGGCCATTGATGAAGAAGGCTTAAAGAAATACCGCAAGCGAGTCACTTTGTCCAAGAATTTTGAAGCTTTGGAGTATGCCAGATCCTTAGGGATCTCAGTTGCCATCAACATCATTGCCGACCCTGATTGGGACAAAGATAGATTTGAGACTATTCGCCAATGGTGCAGGGAAATTCCCGAGATCGTCAGCATGAGTGTCAATACGCCTTACCCAGGAACTGAAACTTGGCGCACCGAGTCCCGCAAACTTATCACTCGCGACTACCGCCTCTTCGATGTTCAGCACGCTGTGCTCCCGACCAAACTCCCCTTAGCTGAATTTTATGAAGAACTGATCAACACCCAGAAGGTTTTGAATATGAAGCATATGGGTTGGGCCGCAGCCAAGTCGTCTGCAAAAATTGCTGCTGCTCACCTCATGCGGGGACAGACCAACTTTGTCAAGATGCTCTGGAATTTTAACAGTGCTTACAATCCAAATCTGTTGCTATCCGATCACCAGCAGCCTGTCAAATATGAAATATCATTGCCGCCGTCGCCTCAGGAAAAGGTAGATCCCAGAACAATGTACATCCACGCACCTAGAGGCCGTAGCGATCGCACGCTCGACAATTCCACTGAAGAGTTCGTCAACGAAACTCGCATGGAAACGAGTGTTTAGCCAGGATACAAAGGGATAAAGAGAGCGAAAGAGGGGCTTTACCCCCTTCCCACTCAAAGAATATCCATGACTCACATGCCGCATACTTCGACCCTAAGCCTGCGGCACGCTAACGCTACGGCAAGCTAGCTCAGGGTGAACTGCGCTTAGTAGCCACCCTCAACTGGCACAATCGGTGTACTCGGTAATTGGTAATCGATCTTACATGGACTACGTGAAAAAATTTCTAGTATGACACTTCAGGGTGCGAAATGTATGCTCTATCTATAGCCTTAAACTATAATTAATTCTTATAGTTAACATAACTATTTCAAACTTAGCTCACCCTCAGTTACATTTGACCCAGATGAGTTATTGCCTCTTGGATTAGAACTCATTGAAAAGTGGCAATAATTTCTCCTTTTTT
>CAZZWA010000013.1:0-9630 GCA_964657555.1 uncultured Microcoleus sp. | reverse complement strand
TTATTGCCTCTTGGATTAGAACTCATTGAAAAGTGGCAATAATTTCTCCTTTTTTACAAGATATTTGATTTTACTTTTCCCTGTTAGCTCTCCAGAAAGCTTTTAATCAAGGCTGCTGAGCAGGAATTATCGACAGGGATCAAATACATTTCCAGTAATACCTTAAGACTAAATCTCACTATTGTGCTGAATTTTTATTGCTAACGTCTCCTATGCATGTCATAATGTTGAAGGAATTCAATATTTTTCCAATCTGTTGATTTAGTTTATTTTGTTACCTTGTACTGCTTGCAAGGTGATGAGAAACTTCATTTTACAAACTGACTGAAATGAGAAATTTGAAAGTGCAAATACCACAAAAGATTCGATGCCCAAACTGCGGTAGTCCCGCAGAACGTTACTACCTTTCCAGCAGCAATTTGACTCAGACGCAATGCTCAGTTTGTGATTACTTGCTAGTCACTTGTTCTCAAACAATGAGAGTTATAGAAGCATATGCTCCCGGCATTTACGCCCGCAGTTAGTAGAGTTATATTGAGCCAAATATCGTATCCTACGATACAGATTTTTAAAAATTAGTCGAGAGTACAGATTATCTTGGCTTGAAACGAGCTATAAAGTTCTCACAATAGGACATTCTTAAGGCATCTGATCAACTGGTACAAGCTGTTCCAGAGTCAGGTGTCTTCCTATTTCTGCTAGCATTACCATATAGAAAGAACTTGGTGGACTACTGAATTTTCAGCACCCATAGGTAAAAGCTGGGAGCAAACCTTTGGCAAGCCTTCGCCAACAGGCGTAAGCCAAAAGCTTAGCTAACTAGTGCCTTGGGGTTAATTTCTAGCTGCTGTTATAGGCAAGAGTTAAATACCTGCTTCGGGTTGCGTGATCCCAGTTCTACTGAAGGCGACAGAGGGACAATACTCCTGAGGGTGTATGGGGAAGCGGAAAGTGGAGGATGACCCGTTCTTCCCAAGGGAGTTTGGGTTAACTTATCTGTTCCTCAAACTTCCCGTCCCACCTTTCCCACAGAGAGTCACCGCTGTTGCCTTGCTCATTGGGAAATTGTTGATTATTCATAGCAATGAACTATGAATAATCAACACGAACGCCTGATATCCCATCCCTTTTTAAGTGGGGAGAAGGCTAAATTAGCGTTGGTGTATTTATGTCGTCAGGTTTTATATCAAGTCCGGTGAATTACCTGCAAAAAGACTCCTCACCCCAAGTGGCAGAGTGGCACAGAAGGTTAGCACGTTCATGCCGTCAGGCTTTAGCGGCACGAAGTACGGTTGTTTATTATGGGTATTCCAGTGGGCATGATATTAGGGATGCATTAGCGGTGCGTCAGCTTGGCGGCAATATGAGTAAAACTTCTGGCAGAGTGCGACTGTCAGATGCCAAGAGGAATATCTACTCTGGATCGCAAAAATTTTCTATAGGCGACTAAAATCGCCGTGTTGTGCTTTCTCCCATACATAGAGACGATAGGTTTCCAAACTTCCGGAGATTTTTATGAATCAGAATAACAACCTGTCAAAGCCTTTTATCAACATAGCGGCTCAGCTAGAAGCTGAAATCAATGAGTTAGAAACCAAAGAAGAGGATCTAAAGGCCAAATTTAACGAGATCCAAGCTCAACAAGAGCAGATTCAAACCGCAAAGCAAGAGATTAAAGTTGAACAGGCTAAAGTTCAAGCTCAACGTGTCGAGCTTCAACATAGGCTGCAAGAGATGAGAAATGAAATTTGAATGTCAGTAGAGCGATAAGCTGGATAACCTTCTTGGTTTGAGCAAAACTTGTATTGTTATGACGCATATGTTTAGCTAAAAATCCCTAAGCCTGTGCAGCCCGGAGTTGTCCGCAGGCTGCATCGGCCTCCAGTCCACGAGAATAACGCACGCTGACAGCAATCTGTCGCTGCTTCAAAATATTGGCAAAGGCTTTAATCCGGCTAGAGTCGGGACGCTGGTAGTCCGCCTCGTCGATAGGATTGTAGGGAATCAAATTAACATGGCTTTGAAAGCCACGCAGCAATCCAGCTAACTGGACTGCGTGTTCTGGGCAATCATTTACACCAGCAAGGAGAATGTATTCAAAAGAAACGCGCCGTCCAGTTATTTGAACATATTCTCGGCATTCTGCTAACAAGTCTTCCAAGGGATACGGGCGAGCGCTGGGAATCAACCGTTCTCGCAAAGCTTGATTGGCAGCGTGTAGACTGACGGCAAGGGTGACTTGCAGCTTGTGTTGAGCGAGTTGGCGGATGCGATCGCCGATGCCAACAGTAGAAATAGTCATTAACCTCTGTCCAATACCCACATCTTCATTGAGTGATTTGACAGATGCTAAGACATTCTCTGTATTGAGCAATGGTTCGCCCATGCCCATAAAGACAACGTGGCTGACACGCGCATGAAAGTCTTCCTGAACCGTCAACACCTGATCGACGATTTCATGACGTGCCAAATTACGCTTGAACCCCCCCTTGCCCGTGGCGCAGAAGTCACAAGCCATTGGACAACCAACCTGGCTAGATACGCAAACGGTGAGGCGCTTTTCTGTTGGGATGCCTACAGTTTCAATAATCAGACCGTCTGCTAGTCGCAGCAGATACTTGATCGTGCCATCAGGAGCAGCAGAGCGATAGTGCAGGGTTGAACGGCCAATGGGTACAGAGGCATTGGCTTCGCGCCATTGCTTAGGAAAGACAGTGATTTCGGAAAGCGATCGCGCCCCTCTTTGATAAATCCACTGATGCAGCTGACGTCCTCGATAAGCAGGTTGTCCTTGCTGCTGCACCCACTCGGTTAGATCATCTAAAGAAGCTCCTAAAAGTGGCCCAATTGAACTTCCTGATGGTTGACTGGATTGATGCTGCTCGGTAGCGGAAATTTGAGATACAGGTGTAGTAGACATAGGCGTCCCTTAAGTTTAGGATCTCTATCCTAGAACCTCTCGCTACTGAAACTGCTGGATTTTACTGCTCAAATTATGGCTGACTTTTAGAGAACAGCTCTCCCCTTTTCTCAATTTTCGGTATTATACTATACTCATTTGCTTTTAATAGGCAGCTAAATGCCCTACATCCCTCCTCCGTTAACCCTAATGAGCATAACGGGGTCTATTACAGAGGTCAAGATGAAACCTAAACGACCCTCTTGGGGATCAAGGCAAGGCGGTGCACATTGGATGCACTACATCTTCTATTGTTTTTTAATCGCTGTCACCTTGGGGATGATTGTAGCTGCAACGATCAAGCGAGATAAAACGCAGGTCACTGGCACAACCAATAATCCCGCCCTCACTGTGGATGTGGGAGCCGACCGTCACCCGATCAGCACTGACATCTATGGTATGAACAACTATGCCATAGACGCAGCCTTGGCCAAGGAGTTGCGAATTCCTGTAAACCGTTGGGGTGGGGACAGTACCACACGCTATAACTGGCTCGTTGATTCCGCCAATGCTGGCGACGACTGGTTCTTCACGGGCGGCAGCGGCAACCCAAAACCAGTGGCTGGTGCTGCTGTTGATAAATTTGTCAGCAACAACCGCGCTAATGGGAGCAAGAGCATCTTAACTATTCCCATCATTGGCTATGTGAACAAAACAAGTGCTTGGAACTGCGGCTTCAGTGTGGCCAAGTACGGCCCGCAACAGCAGATAAATCCCTACATCCATCCCAATGGCGATAGCTGTGGTAACGGCAAGCATACCGACGGCCAACCAATCACCAATAACGATCCGCTTGATGTCAGTATAGTCAGCAACCCAAGCTTCATGCAGGGTTGGCTCAAGCATTTAATCAGTGTACATGGCACCGCTGCTCAAGGTGGCGTGCAGATTTACCAACTGGACAACGAGCCTAGTGGCTGGGGTAACACCCATCGGGATGTTCACCCACAGGCACTCAGTTACGACGAGTTGCGCGATCGCACTTATCAGTATGCCTCTATGATCAAAGCCACTGATCCCAGTGCCAAGACTCTCGGTCCTTCCGATTTTGGCTGGCCAGTTTACGTGGACTCTGGGGTGAAAGGAGACCGTGAAGCTCATGGTGGTATTTGGTTTGCCGAATGGTATCTTCAGCAGATGCGAGCCTATGAGCAGCAGCACGGCGTGCGCATCCTCGATTACTTCGACGAGCACTACTATCCAGCGGCAGCCAACTCCCCAGTTGGTGATGCCAATACGCAAGCACTGCGGCTACGATCAACCCGCTCGTTGTGGGACTCTACCTACACTGATGAGACTTGGATTGGGAAGTATTACCCACCAATCCAACTCATTCCCCGCTTTCGAGATTGGGTGAAAAAGAATTATCCCGGTACCAAGGTTGCCATTACCGAATACAATTGGGGAGGACTGGAGTCGCTCAACGGGGCGCTGGCTCAAGCTGATGTGCTTGGGATCTTCGGTAGAGAGCAACTCGATTTAGCCACGCTTTGGGGACCACCTAAATCAACGCAGCCTGCTGCCTACGCCTTCCGTATGTACCTCAACTATGACAGCAAGGGTAGTCAGTACGGTGACATCTGGGTGCGTTCAACCAGCACAGATCAGGAACAGTTGGCTATCTATGGAGCACAGCGCAGCCGTGATGGGGCCGTGACGTTGATGATCGTTAATAAAACTGGCACTGATTTGAGCGCTCATCTAGGTATTAAAGGATTTAGCCCAGCTGCAAGCGCAAGCGTCTACACTTACAGCAGTGCGAATCTGAAAGCGATCATACATCAGCCTGATTTGGCAGTTAGTCCCACCGGCTTTAGCACAACATACCATGCGAATTCCATCACTCTTGTTGTCATCCCTAAAAAACATAACTAAAGATTGGTAAACAGCTTGCTCTGAAAGAGTTACCAATAGTAGAAATATGAGAAAATAGTTAGTAAAAGCAAGTCATTACTACTTGTTGCCATTGGATAAAAATACTAATATCTGGTCTATTATCCCTCTTTAATCGCTTTGAAAAAAGAAAAAATGCAATTGATGAAAGTCTTACCTCCCAGATAATCTGGCGAGCGCCAACTGATAGAAACCCTGTACACAGCATATTTGGAAAAAGTCCCTCAGGATAAGGATTTCAGATTTTACTCTAGCGATAGTTATAAAAGATGGTTATATCAAGTCAGAGCGATCGCCCATAATTACAATGCTGTGAAATCAGGAGGTTCAGCCATTTTTATTAAGGGTATTCAACCGGATATGATATTAGACCTCTGGCAAAAGTCTGTTCTTCATATGATATGGAGAGCGCGAGAAAAATGTATAGTTCCGATGCAGACGGATTTGATATTAAATATTTTTGCAACAGGTTCACTTTGTAGCTTTAGCAAACTCACTAATTCTTTTACTCGAAGAAACTTTTGAGGTTAATCAGAAGAAACAAACAGTATTCAGGCATAGTCTATAACAGTGTAAACTAAACTTAATATTTACCTTTATCTGTCTATGCGAATCCCAAAAAACGGCGTTAAGGCGACGTACCGGGTTCTCTATACCACCCTTCTGACTGTAACAGCTACTGTATTTGCACCTTCATTGCTGAATTTTTGTTCATTATTTTCTACAACTAATTCTACAACTAAGCTATGGGCTCAAACCTCAGCTCACGGGCGATCTCAGGCTGACCAACTTTTTGAACAAGGTATTAGGCAGTACCGCCTCCATCAACTTGAGGCAGCATTGCAGTCTTGGCAACAAGCATTAGTTATCTATCGAGAAATTAAAGATCAAGAGAGTGAGGAGAAAGCTCTCTCAAATTTGGGACTTACTTACTACTCCCTAGGAAATTATATCAAAGCTATTGAGTACCATCAGCAAAGCTTAGTTATCTCACGGGTAATCAAAGATCGCCAAAGTGAAGGGCAGTCGCTCTCGAATTTGGGAAATGCATACCAAGCTCTAGGAGATTACGATCGAGCCATTGAGTACTACCAGCAGCATTTAGCACTCGCAAAGGGGATTGAAGATCGCAAGGGTGAGGGGATATCTCTGTCTAATCTAGGAGTCGCTTATTTTTCCTTAGGAGACTATGCTAAAGCTATTAATAGCTACCAACAGAGTTTAGCGATTGCCAAGACTATCAAAAATCGTAAAGGTGAGGGGCAATCTCTTACAAATCTAGGAAATGTATACCAAGCTCTAGGAGATTACGATCAAGCCATTGAGTACTATCAGCAGAGTTTAGCCATTAAAGAGGAAATCAAAGATTTTCAGGGAGAGGGGACATCTCTGGGAAATTTGGGAAATATTTATGGTGCATTAGGAGATTACCCAAAAGCCATTATGTATTATCAGCAACATTTGAAAGTTGCCAGGTATATCAAAGATCGAGAGGGTGAAGCGGCTGCTTTGGGAAATTTGGGAAATGCTTACAATGCACTAGGAAATTATGTAAAAGCTATTGATTATCAGCAGCAGAGTTTAGCGATCGCCAATGTTACCAAAAACCGCCAAGCTGAGGAGCAGTCTCTCTCAAATCTAGCGAATGCTTACCTAGCCATGGGAGATTATGCAAAAGCTATTAATTACCAACAGCAGAGTTTAGCGATTGCTAAGGAAATTGGTGACAAGGACGGCGAAGGGAAAACTCTGAACAACTTAGGATTTGCTCTATTTAAACAAGGCAATCTTAAGCAAGCAGAAAGAGTCCTTCGTAGTGGAATTGAGGCCCGAGAATTTCTCCGGGCCAAATTGGGTAACCATGATGCCTTCAAAATCTCAATCTTTGAAGAGCAAGCTCGCACCTACCGTCTCCTGCAACAAGTCCTGATTGCCCAAAATCAACCAAATGCTGCTTTAGAAATTGCCGAACGAGGGCGGGCCAAGGCATTTGTAGAGCTATTGGCAACGCGGTTGTCAAGTTCACAGTTTAGCCGATTGGCAAGTTCCAACCTTACTACCTCTATCACTCCACCCACTATCGAGCAAATTCAACAAGTTGCCAAAGAGCATTCTGCTACTCTCGTTGAGTATTCGATTATTTATGAAAATCTGAAGATTAACACCAAAGAAGAACCTCGGGAATCGGAACTTTTTGTTTGGATAATCCAGCCCACAGGTGAAGTGGCATTTCGCCAAGTAGATCTTAAAAGTATATGGCAGCAACAGCACAATAGTTCCTTAAAAGAACTGTCAATTAACAGCAGTATATTCAGCGGCCCTAATGCTAACATGGATGCGATCGCTAGAAAACAACTTTGGCGGCTGCTGATCCAACCCATTACTGACTTATTACCCAAAGATCCTAATGCTCGTGTCATATTTATTCCGCAAGCATCCCTATTCTTAGTACCCTTTGCCGCTTTACAAGACACTAACAACAAATACCTGATCGAACAACATACCATCCTCACTTCCCCCGCAGTTCAAGTTCTGGAATTGACCCATCAGCAACGGGAAAAAGTCCGCCAAGCGGCTTTAAAGCAGCTCGTCGTAGTAGGTAATCCTACCATGCCTAGCTTTTCTTCTCAGATTGGGACACCATCGACTCCGTTACGTCCTCTGCCAATGGCACAAGAGGAAGCAGAAGCGATCGCCAAGCTTTTGAACACAACAGCAATTACAGGAAACCAAGCCACTAAATTAGCGATGTTGCAGCTTTTTACCCAAGCGAGGCTCATCCATTTAGCCACCCATGGCAGCTTTGACAATATTCCAGGTTTTAGCAGTTGGATTGCTTTAGCTCCTTCCCATTCAGATAATGGCATCCTGACATCTGAAGATATTATCCACCTAAAGCTTAATGCTGAATTGATAGTTTTGAGTGCTTGTGAAACGGGACGAGGGAAAATCACTGGAGATGGTGTTATTGGGCTATCTCGTTCCCTAATTGTTGCTGGTATACCAAGTGCGATCGTTTCTCTGTGGAATGTGAATGACTCATCAACCAAGCTGCTGATGACGGAGTTTTATCGCAACTGGCTGGTCAAACCGGATAAAGCCCAAGCCTTGCGACAAGCAATGCTGACGACAATGCAACAGTATCCTAATCCCCGAGACTGGGCAGCATTCACCCTAATTGGTGAACCGGAGTGATCCCGATACAGTTGAGTTAGGTAAGAAATGAGGTTTCTGGGGTTCGTAGTAAGCGCTTGTGCTTAATAGCTCACTATTTGACTCAGTTTTCGACTCACTTAGGCATGGTCAGGGCTGATAACTTAGAACAGATAGATAGCTAAGGATAATGCTTTACCCAAAGGTAAGAAAAGTATGGTGGGCAATGTCTACCCACCGACTTTATCAAAGCAGCGAGATTTGAGGTGCAAAATTGAGCGCTCTACACTTTAAATTTCTCAGTAATCCGCTTCATCGCCTCCTCTACATTTTCTCGGCTGTTAAATGCTGAAATGCGGAAGTAACCTTCGCCTGCGGCACCAAAACCGGAACCAGGTGTTCCTACAACATTTATTGTGTGCAGTAACTTATCGAAAAAATCCCAACTAGATAGACCATTGGGCGTTTTTACCCAAACGTAAGGTGCATTCACTCCGCCATACACTGCCAATCCGGCTGCTATCAGTTGCTCGCGAATAATTTTGGCATTTTCCATGTAGAAGCTGACCAGCGCCTTAACTTGTGCCTGTCCCTCCTCAGAATAGACTGCCTCAGCTCCGCGTTGCACGATATAGGATACGCCATTGAATTTGGTAGACTGGCGACGATTCCACAGTTTCCACAGTTCCACATCGGCACCATCGGCTGCTTTTGCTGTGAGTGTCTTCGGCACAACTGTAAACGCACAGCGAGTTCCGGTGAAACCTGCATTCTTGGAGAAGGAGCGGAACTCGATCGCACAATCCCGTGCTCCTGCAATCTCGTAGATAGAGTGGGGAATGTCTGGATTGGTAATGAAGGCTTCGTAGGCTGCATCGAAGAAAATAATAGAGCCATTGGTTCTGGCATAGTCCACCCACGCTTTCAGATGTTCCTTGGTGGCGGTTGCTCCCGTAGGATTATTGGGGAAGCACAGATAAATTAAATCAATCTTTTGGGAGGAAGGAATCTGTGCGGTGAAGTTGTTATCCGCAGTGATCGGCAGATACACTAAGCCATCAAACTCTCCCTTCTCGTTAGCAGATCCAGTATGTCCTGCCATTACATTGGTGTCCACATACACAGGATAAACTGGGTCGGTAACTGCAATAATGTTGTCGTCTCCAAAGATATCAAGAATGTTGCCTGTGTCGCACTTAGAGCCGTCAGAGACGAAGATTTCATCAGGTTCAATCTCGCATCCCCGCGCTTGGAAATCACGGGCAACAATTTTCTCTCGTAACCAAGAGTAGCCTTGATCTGGGCCATAGCCTCTAAACGTAGCGCGATCGCCGAGAGCTTCAACGGCTTTAATCATTGCTGTGCGGCAAGCTTCTGGCAGGGGTTCTGTGACATCGCCTATGCCCAAACGAATAATTTTGGCGTCAGGATTTGCTTCTGCGAAGGTATTCACCCGTCGAGCTATTTCAGGGAACAGGTAGCCTGCTTTAAGTTTAAGGTAGTTATCGTTAATTGTTGCCATGTTGAATCGTCACGAATGCCGTAAAAAAACAGCTTACTGCCAATCGCGACAGCCCATCCGAATCATATTGCTACAAAATTTGAGCTAAGCTGTTCCACAGTTA
>CAZZWA010000012.1:17100-30057 GCA_964657555.1 uncultured Microcoleus sp. | reverse complement strand
ACTGTTTGAGGTTCTGACACCTCCTTCAGCACAGCTTTCTTATCAAACGTGAGCGCATTATCCACACAATCGATCGCAATCGTGTCTCCCTCCACAAACGTATTTTCCAGCAGCTTCACCGCGATCGCGTTTTCCAACTCCCGCTGAATTGCCCGCTTCAAAGGACGCACCCCATAAACTGGGTCGTATCCAGCTTCTACTAAGAAGTCTTGCGCCGCACTTGTCAGTTCCAGAGTGATTTTCTGGTCGGCTAACAGATTTTGAATCCGTCGGATTTGAATGCTGATAATCTGGCGCAACTCTGCCCTATTGAGAGTGTGGAAGATAATGATGTCATCAACGCGGTTGATAAATTCCGGACGGAAGTGCGATCGCAAAGCATTAGTTACCTGTTCGCGCATCCCTTCGTACTGAGAATCATCTCCAGCATAACCGAGAATGTGCTCGCTGCCAATATTGCTAGTCATCACAATCACCGTATTCCGAAAGTCAACCAGCCTCCCCTGAGAATCGGTAATCCGTCCATCATCTAACACTTGCAGCAAAATATTGAACACATCGCGGTGCGCCTTTTCCACCTCATCCAGCAAAATCACCGAGTAAGGACGCCTTCGCACCGCCTCTGAGAGTTGCCCTCCTTCCTCATAACCCACATATCCTGGAGGCGCACCCACCAGTCGGGAGACGGCATGCTTCTCCATATACTCCGACATATCAATCCTGACCAAAGCGTCATCGCTATCAAACAGAAACTGAGCCAAAGCCCTTGCCAACTCAGTTTTCCCTACCCCAGTCGGCCCCATAAACAGGAAAGAACCAATAGGCCGTCCGGGATCTTTCATCCCAGCACGGGCGCGACGAATCGCCGCTGCCACCGCCGCCACCGCCTCAGTTTGCCCAATCACCCGTTGATGCAGGTGAGATTCTAGCTGGAGCAATTTTTGCCTTTCCGACTCCAGCAGCCGATTCACCGGAATCCCCGTCCACTTGGCCACAATTTCAGCAATGTCAGCTTCAGTGACTTGTTCCCGCAACATCGCCGAACCGCGAGATTGCATTTCCAGCAGCGTCCCCTCTTTCGCCTCGCGATCGCGTTGTACTGTCTCCAAACGCCCATATTTTAACTGGGCTGCTTTATTCAGGTCGTAAGCCCGTTCTGCTTGTTCAATCTGCACCCGCAGCTGATTTTCTTCATCTTTGAGGGCGTTAATGGCGTCTAGTAGCTGCTTTTCCGATTGCCACTGAGACGACAATTCCTGCTGCTTCTCCTTAAGTTGGTCAATTTCTTTTTCAATCCGCTCCAACCGTTCCCGTGAAGACCGATAGACTACAGTCAGGCCAGCCCGTTGGTCTTCTGCTGCTAAAGACAGCTTTTCCATCTCCAACTGCATCACCCGGCGGTCAATCGCCTCCAGTTCTGCTGGCTTGGAGGTAATCTCCATCTTCAGCTTGGCCGCTGCCTCATCTACCAAGTCAATCGCCTTATCTGGTAAGAACCGATCCGTGATGTAGCGATCAGAAAGAGTTGCCGCTGCTACCAAAGCAGAGTCAGTAATATTAACTCCATGGTGAACTTCGTAGCGCTCCTTCAGTCCCCGCAAAATGGAAATCGTATCCTCCACCGTCGGCTGATTCACATAAACTTGTTGGAACCGCCGTTCCAGAGCCGCGTCTTTTTCTATATGCTTGCGGTACTCATCCAGAGTCGTCGCCCCAATACAGCGCAACTCACCCCGCGCCAACATTGGTTTGAGCAAGTTACTGGCATCCATTGCTCCTTGGGTAGCCCCAGCCCCGACAACTGTGTGCAGCTCATCAATAAACAGCACAATCTGGCCTTCCGAGTGAGTAACCTCCCGCATCACCGCCCGCAGCCGGTCTTCAAACTCTCCTCGGTACTTGGCTCCAGCAATCAGACTGCCCATATCCAAGGCAATCAACTGCCTCCCTTTGAGAGATTCCGGCACATCCCCATTAATAATCCGCTGCGCTAAACCTTCGGCGATCGCCGTCTTCCCGACCCCCGGTTCCCCAATCAGCACTGGGTTGTTCTTCGTGCGGCGGGACAGCACCTGTACCACGCGCCGGATTTCTTCGTCTCGTCCGATCACCGGGTCTAGCTTACCCGCTTTCGCCCGTTCTGTCAAATCGCGCCCATACTTTTCCAGAGCTTCATAACGGGTTTCCGGATTTGGGTCTGTCACCTTTTGAGAGCCGCGAATAGCCTTGATTGCCGTCTCTAGCTTTGCGGCATCGACATCAAAGCTTTTGAGCGTCTGGCGGCCTAGGCGATCGTCTTCTGCCAGCGCCAGCAGCAAATGTTCTACAGAAATATACTCATCAGACCATGATTGGCGGGCTGCCTCCGCCCGATCCAACATTAAATCCAAACCTCTACCCAAATACAGTTGACTAGTATCCGAGACTTGAGGTTGACGTTGGCTAAAAACTCTCGGTTGGCGGCGGATGAAAGATTCCAGTTGGGGCAACAGGCGAGATGGATCGACGCCAGCGCGGGTCAAGATCTTAGTTGTCAGTCCCTCCTGTTCCAACAGGGCGATCGCCAAATGCTCTACTTCTACCATCTGATTTTGGAAGCGACGAGCCACCTCTGGAGCTTTATTAATTGCATCCAAGGCGTTATCAGTGAACTTGGCGTCAGTGGGCTGCATTTCGTAAAAACAATCTATATTTGAATACCTTATCACCCGTCAGTATAACAATCTGTGCTGACTCCTCTCCATGAATAAATCTAGGGAAAATAGTGAGTCACAGAGAAATCAGGAATCCCTTTATAGATTAGGAATGATGCAAAGTAGGGGAACAGATAATAGATGATGGGTAATGGGGGCTAGCAGTCTGTCATGGTTGAAATGAGGGGTAGTACGAGATCTCCGGCTCTTACTACCCCTCAAACCTAAACTGACGAACTACTAGAGACAAGGAAACTCTGGGGTTCCCCATTCCCAAACGATCTACCCTCTACTTTTAAGTTTATGCTTTACCCATAACTCCTGAACTTCCTATATTCTTTTGAGCGGAGCATTAAACCCGTGGCTTGTCAGCTATGGGTAAAGCTTGGGATGTCGTGTCCTGCATTCACCCCTTCTCCCCTAATCCCTAGTTCGTGGGGGCTCCGAGTTCCCCATCCCTTGATCTCCCCACCTTCTTTGATAAACTTCCGGAATTTTTTGTGTATTCACCACAGAGCAACATGTCTGGAAAAGCAATAGATATTAGTGCCAGCGGCTGTCTGGTTATCATCTTCCCCTTGGCTTTTTTAATCACCGTCCTGTTCGTAGCTTGGCCAGTGCTGTTGGCACTAGTCATTGCTGGCATTGGTTTGAGGATTTGGCAGCAATATCAATGGCAAAAATGGAGCCAGCAAGTCAACCCCTTCTTCCATAAGCTCATTCAAGAGAACCAGGGACGGATTACGGCAATGGACTTGGCCATGAAGGCCAACCTCTCAGGAGTCGCAGCGAAGCAGTACTTGGAGACTAAAGTAGAAGAATTTGGCGCGCTCTCCCGAGAGTACCCAGACCAAGGTACTGTGTATTATTTCGTAACATCTAGCACTCTTGGGAGTATATTTGACGACAGTGAACCTCCCAGCCTATATGATGACAACTACGACGATGAACCGGCGACAAGTGAACAGAACGATCAGTTTGTAGAAGCGGGTTTTGTTGACGAACTAGCTAATGCCGAATCTTCGTCAAGCGACCCAAACCCGTTCATATATAGTGAAGAGTTAAAAGAGGATTCTGCCACTCAAGACTCCCCAGAACGGGAAAATCTGGAAGCAATACCTTTGGAAAAATCGAAGCGATCTCGAGGGCTGATCCAATCGGAACTCGCCAGACGGCTTGACGTTCATTCCAGCACTGTTCACAAACGGAAATCTGAGCCAGACTTCTCAGCTTGGAGTCGCAGCAGAGATCCGCAGGGAATTGCCTGGGAATACTCACCAAAAGCCAGACTATTTTTTCCCCAAGAAGCTTGGCCACAGGATAGTTAGAGAACCCGACAAAAATAGACCTCTGGCAAAAGTCAAAACCCTCTTCAATCCCCCCTAATCAGGGGAGAAGCCAAAAAAATCAGGCTCCCTGCCCATGTCTTGGGGAGGGTTGGGGTTTAAGCATTTTGGCCAGAAGTCTAATACCAATTCTCCCAAAGCGGGCGACAGATGAGAGAATCAAACAACATATTGTGAAAGCATGATCTGTGGTCAGATTTTAGAGAATTGGTCTAAATAGCCCTCGTGAGGTTGTCATTAGTTATTGGTCATTCAGATCTCGTAGAGACATTCCGGCGGAACGTCTCTACCACGGCAATCTAAGGCAGCAAACGGGTTCAGTCGCTCAATTATCAAATTTAGATGCGCGTCAGCTGATTAATGACCAATGACTAATGAAGCTGCTTTGTCAGCAACTTACTCTCTTCCTCCTAATGATTGGTTAGGCATCATCTTCAGACTATGCCTAGCTATGGTTTTTGGAGCCATTATCGGCTGGGAGCGCCAACTTAGCCATAAACCAGCTGGTTTGAGAACCCACATGCTAGTAAGTTTTGCTGCGGCTCTCTTTGTTCTCATACCAATACAACTCACTACAGAGCAGGAACTTCCTAATGTTCTCAGCCGAGTGATTCAAGGGATTACAACTGGCGTTGGTTTTTTAGGGGGCGGAGAAATTTTGCGCGGAACTCGCCTTGAATCCACTCAAGTAGAAATTCGCGGACTGACCTCTGCTGCCGCTATTTGGGTATCGGCTGCTTTGGGAGTGGCCGCAGGTTGTGGATTGTGGCAGATAGGATTAATTGGGGCTCTGCTGTGTTGGTTAATTTTACGGATTTTTAAAAGACTGGAGCAGCTCTCTTAAGCGGTGAAGAGAAGCGCTGGGGGAGGGGAACTCGATAAATAGATTTAGGATCTACACTATCTGGACGTTACAGGCAATGGCAAACTAGCCCAGGCTTGAGCCACAATGTCACTGAGCCAGCGTCTTTGTGTCTGATCCAGTAGGCTATCTTCCTCTAGCACTTGAGCAGTTAAATCGTCTAAAGACTGCCCTTCTTGACGGGCAATCAGAATCACACCGGCGATCGCTGCCGCAACCAGCTCTTCATCGACTGGTTTTTGCCGCAGGGCCACAATTTCTTGAGGACTGGCTGGGATGGGATAATTCATGGCTAGCTAACAAAGGCACCTCATACCTAAAAAAAATGAGATTTTTGTAAAGTTGTGTAATAAATTTTAAGGAATGCAGTATCCGGAAGTGTAGCGCACTTTAACGCTAGTTCAATCAGTATTGTTCGGTAATTGCTACCCTCGTAGATCATCTATATGAGAGAAATCCTTTACTTAGAAGTTCCTACCCCAGACACAGAGGCCGTCCGCCTGTGGTTACAACAGCAATTTGCTACCGGGCTGGGGGATAAAATTATCACTCCTGATGGTATCAAGCTGCAACTTGCCAGTATTGACTCTAGCAATCAAACGTCTACATCCGGAACCGCAACGATTCCGGAAACCGACTTTGAAGATTGTGCCAAGTCCTTAGATATATTCGTCTGGTCAGTGCAGCGAACGACCTACCTCAAGGTATTCCGTGGTAGCAAGCAGCCTGTTCCTAGAGAAAAAAAAATTCTAGAACAGCTCAGAGCCAATCTCAGACGGCTATTCCCTCAGCAGTACCCAGAACCACCAACAGTTGATTTGTCCAAGCAATCTATCTTTGAGGCTTTGGCTCCCTATTATCCTCAAACGGTTCGGTTCTTTCAGAAAATGCCCAACGGCGAGTATGACCTCAACCGCGTCTATTGGTGGGAGCAACGTTGGCGAGAAAGTGTCCGCAATCCTCAGCAACCTAGGCAGATTGTGTTTAAGAAGGGAGAGGGGACAAGGACACAAGAGGATGTCTTTACAGAACTCCGTGCATCCTCTTCCCAATCCTCAACCGCTATCTACGACATCATCTATGTAGGTGGAGCCTTAGGTGTCATCCATGCCGCCGTCATGGCTCAACTAGGCTACCGGGTACTCCTGTTAGAACGGCTTCCCTTCGGACGGATGAACCGCGAGTGGAATATTTCCCGCGATGAATTTCAAAGCTTGATTAACTTGGGCTTATTTACCCCAGCTGAATTTGAAAGTGTCATTGCCAGAGAGTATGTAGACGGGTTTCACAAATTCTTTGATGGCAACAACCCACCCCAGCTCAAAGCACCAGTATTACACACGCCAACTGTGCTGAACGTAGCGTTAGATGCCGAAAAACTGCTGCAATTGTGTGGAGAAAAACTGCTCGCTGCTGGCGGGGAAATCTGGGATGAGACCGAGTTTATTCGAGCTGACATTGAACCTGAGCAAGTTGTAGTTCAACTAAAACACCTGCCCAGTCAAGTTGACCGGCAAGCCTGCGGACGCTTAATTGTAGATGCGATGGGAACCGCGTCACCAATTGCGTGGCAGCTGAATGGAGGTCGTGCCTTTGATAGTGTCTGCCCTACAGTAGGAGCGGCAATTGCCAGTGGATTTGAGCCGGGAGTGTGGGATTCCCGGTACGGTGACGTGCTCAACAGTCATGGGGATATTTCCAGGGGGCGTCAGCTGATTTGGGAGGTATTCCCAGGGGCTGGTGAAGAAATCACCATTTATTTGTTCCATTACCACCAGGTGCATCCTGACAACCCAGGCTCCCTGCTGGAGATGTACGAAGACTTTTTCACGATTCTGCCAGAGTATCGCCGATGCGATCTGGAAAAGCTGGTATGGAAAAAGCCAACGTTTGGTTACATTCCAGGTCACTTTAGTGTGGGAAGTCGCGATCGCACAGTCGCCTTTGACCGACTCATTGCTATTGGTGATGCAGCTTCTCTCCAGTCTCCCCTGGTCTTCACGGGCTTTGGCTCTCTAGTTCGCAATCTTCCCAGGCTGACCAATCTTTTGGATACCGCCCTCAAGCATGACCTCCTCAAGGCCAGTCATTTGAACCAAATTCGTGCCTATCAAAGTAATGTATCAGTCACCTGGCTGTTTTCCAAAGGCATGATGGTTCCCACAGGGCGCTACTTGCCACCCCAAAGGATTAACGCCATGCTGAATACCTTCTTTGGCATTTTGGCCGATGCACCCCCACCTGTAGCAGACGCCTTTATTAAAGATAGAATCGACTGGGTCACGTTCAACCATCTGGCGCTTAAGGCTGCGGGGAAAAACCCGGCTCTGATATTTTGGATATGGGATATGGCCGGTATGCAAGATGTCCGGCGCTGGCTGGTCAGCTACCTCAATTTCACGCTATCTTCTCTAGCCACTGGGCTACTGAAGGGATGGTTTCCTAAATGGATTCAGCGTTTGCAACCAAGGCTAGAAAACCGCAGTCCCGGACTCTGGCTGTGGCTAATGGTACAGAGTTACACCCTGGGTGCCCAGATGAAGCGTCCATCGGCTATCAAGCAACCAGCTCAAGCTATTAGTTCAGAATTGAGTGTCCAAAAGTAAAGAAGGCAGAGGGCAGAAGTACTTCCTCCCTTAAGGGAGGAAGCTGAAACGCATTTCAGCCCATACTCCGCATACTTCGACAAGCTGGTAATACCAATTCTCTACATATTTACTACAGACAGTCTTTTAGGGCTAATTGCTAATGGCTAAAAGGCAATTAGCCATCTTTAATTACACGTAAATAATACGTAAATTTACCCTTAAAGTTGTATTTTGTTTCTAGTCTTCACAACTGAATGGCAAAAAAATAAATATTGCTATTTTGTTGATATCAACAATATTGTTTTAGAATTTAATCATCAGCATGATGATCTTTAATAAAAGTTAATTTCTCTAAAAGCAGTCATGTAGAAGACGTAGACATAGCTCTAGCCATTGTCATTGAAACGCCTGGTCTAGAGTGTGCATTAAACACTGTACTGGAGAACAACCAGAAACAATCTTCTACCCCCTTTCCAATGTTCAAATCTATACAAATTGTTGCTCTCAAAGGCGTTCATCTTTGCAGGCTTCGATATCTCATTAGTCAACAGCAAAATTGGCGGGGAATAATGTTGGGCTGCCTAGGATTTTGGCTGCTTTCCACTCTGCCAATGGCTTCTCGTGCTCTCGGTGCAGAGCGAATTTATATTGTTTATGGTCCTCTTAAGTTTTCCCTTCCTGTTAAATCCCTGGAAATTTATGCTAAGGAAGGCAAAATAGATGACTATTTAGCGGACTACGCTAAGTACATCCCCCCCCAACAGCTCAAGCAGTTGCCAAAAATTTTAATAACTCCTCTCAAGTTCAGCCCTGTTGCCGTCTCTCAGTCTCTCTACTCAATCCAAGGAGAAATTTTATTGGCACACATGGAGCAGGTGATCCAGACGGAATCAGGTCTATCCGGTTTCTTTGCAATTCGCTCGGCACTCATTTTGGCAGCTGCCGATCCAGAAGGATTAACCCTCCTGAATGTGCTGCAAAAGTTTCCTACACGCGGTATTCGTATTGATATGGAACGTGGCCTCCAGATTACAGAGGAACTGAAAAGACTGGTCGAGCAAACACAAGCGGCAAATATTGCTATTGAGCAACAGTCAGCAGCAGAGGCGGCAAGGGAGCATCTAAGCAATCTTACTCAACTGCCAGATTTGCGGATTAGAGGAGCTTTTGGTTGGCAAAAGAAAATTATTAATGTCTCTTATGAACAGAACAGTCGCAAACGCGCCTTTACAGCAGATATTTACCTACCTCTACCCCCCCCAACGCAGTCTCAACAGCTTAGCCTACGTTCAGTTCCAGTGATTGTCATCTCCCACGGTCTGAACTCGAATCGCACCACCCTAGAGTATTTGGTCAAGCACCTAGCTTCTTATGGATTTGCGATCGCTGTCCCCGAACATCCAGGGATCGCAGATAAAGACTTTCGGGCTTTACTAGAGGGTAAAGCGGAGCAGTTCCTAAACCCTAGTGAATTCATTAACACCGCTCTAGATGTCAAGTATCTGCTGGATGAGCTAGAGAGGCACTCCAGATATGACCCGTTGTATAAGGGCCAACTGAATCTGCAACAAGTAGGGGTCATTGGCCAATCCTTCGGGGGCTATACCGCCCTAGCTCTGGCTGGTGCGAAGATTAATTTTAGGCAACTCCAAAAAGACTGCAACCTCCAGCCTAATTCAACTAATTTCTTGAATCTATCTTTAGATATTCAATGCACCCTGCTTCAACTACCAACATCAGAGTCAGATTTACCTAATTTGCGAGACGAAAGGGTGAAAGCAGTGATTGCTCTTAATCCAACTGCCAGTAGTATCTTAGGGCAAGCAGGCTTTAGCCAAATAAAAGTGCCAGTCATGGTTGTTGCTAGCAGTTCAGATATTGTTGGCCCAGCGTTACTAGAGGCAATTCGGCCCTTTGCTTGGTTGACTACCCCAGACAAGTATCTCGTATTGCTCAAAGGTGCTACTCACTTTTCCATGCTTGATGAATCAGCTTTAGGGGAAAACGGTATCTTTTCCGCTACCAAAACATCAGGTGTAGCCGCTTTACACCCCGGATTACCTGGTGCAGATGTGGCTCCTACTCACAGCTATATCAGTGCCTTGAGCCTAGCCTTTTTGCAGGCTTACATTGCCAATCAGCCAGAAAAATATCGTCCTTACCTAAATGCATCTTATGCCAAAGCGATCAGCCAAGACCCTTTCAGCCTGCATCTAGTGCGCTCTTTTCACGCGTTGTAGTCGAGGGATGCGCGCCGGAATTCTTGCTCAAAATTTATAACTCTGATGATGACTCAGGTGCTTGAGTCGAATTACGAGATTGCAGCTGCCGCAGCCGTTTATAGGCAAAAACTCCTCCTCCCAAAACCAGGAGATATGGACTGAAAGCCACTAACCAAAGACTCAAACGGAGCAAGCCGACAGTCAATTTGCCAACAGAGTTGGTTGCACTGTCCCAGGTTTCCTGAACTTGTGAAGCCAGGGGAGTCCGAGGCACTGATCCGGCGATTTCCTCTTCCATAGTCAGTGTGATGGTAGAATAGGCAACTCGACCCCGTAAGCTTTTGAGCTGGGCATCAAGCCGCTCAATGGATTCGCGAGCATTGCTGAGTTCTTGGGAAACTTTAAGCACATCCCCAATCGAGCCTGATCGCTCCATAATCTTGAGCAGGCTACTTTCCTGTTGTCGCAGGTTTCGCAGTCGCGCTTCGCTATCTACCAATTGATCAGTGACATCTTCAGCCTTAAGAGTACGACGCTGTACAGTTCCTAGTTTTGCCAGTGCGTCCAGAGTGTTGTCTAGCTGCGCTTGAGGAACCTTGATTTCCATAGATGCAGTTTGACGTGTGTTGTCTTTTTGGGGCTTGTCATCTTCAAACTTGTACACATCCCCCTGCTTTTGGTTGATGATGTTGGCGATCGCTTGGGCGCTCTTGTCAATCGATTTGACACTGAGAGATAGCTCAGCCTTCTTGATCAGTTGAGGACGAGACTGCGGCACTGTGCTAGGCTGAGCTGGTTGATTTCCACTCTCAGAACTGCCCTTGGCAGATGGACTAGCCATTGTTGCTGGAGATTGGGCTTGTAGTGCCTCTGAATCTGCTGTTGGCGCTTTTGAGCCACAGCTGGTTAAGATCATGCTTCCTAATAGGGCACTTAAAAGTAAAGATGATTTGAGAGTTTTATGAGTTGAGCCATTCATGGCAGCCACCGTGTTTCTAGTTACAGCCAGTATGGCCTACTCAGAAAGGGGAAGTCTTTGTTGTTACAGTTTATGCAACAAAAGCCCTCGCCATCCTGATCTCAAATCGAGTGAGTAACTGTGTGTCGCCCACCGGATTTGAGATGACGATGGTGATCAAGTGCCGCCAAGCTCTTGAACTAAACGGTCGAGTTCAAGTTGCATCTGATTGCGAACTTTTTCATAGCAAGTATCTACGTACTGGCGATCGCTAGCTGCTTGGCGACCATAGCGCTCAAAAACAATGGGGCGACAGACACGGGTATGAATTTTCACTGGTAGGGGAATATTTGGCAAAGGGCCAATCCCTACTCCCCAAGGCAGTCCTAAGTAAATGGGAAACACACCTATATCAGTGCCAAATATCCAAGGGAAACCCCATTCATGCAGCTGTTGTACTTGCTCGTAGAAGTCTCCCAGGACTATTAGGGTATCATGGGCACCGTAAGAAATAATTGGTACTACTGGTGCACCTTCCCGCAGTGCCAGTTTGATAAACCCCTTCCGCCCCGCAAAGTAAATTTGATGGCGCAGATAGTAGGGGCGGAATAGATCTTCTGCCCCTCCTGGATAAACGAGTACAGGTGCGCCTCTTTGGAGAGCGGCGATCGCCATTTTTGGGTGAGCCCTTACTGCTCCTACCTCTACTGCCAGCCGAGCCAGATTTGGAACAGTCCATGCAGATGGATGCATTAGTGCATAGGCTGGGCGCTCGTAGCCAAACCTGCGGAACCAGTCATACATGAACATAGAAGTATCTGGTGAAGGTAAGCCCCCATTGTGGGAACCGACAATTAGCATCTTCCCTTCAGGAGGTATATGCTGCCAGCCATCGGTTTGAACTCGAAAGTAGTGGCGGTAGAACCATTCCAACACTGGCATCCATGATTTAATGGCTTCAGGATTGCGGTCTTCTAACGACCAGCCATCAAATTGATGGCGAGGGGCTTTGCCTTGACTGCCATAACTGTCCGTGAAAGCATCAAAATAATCAATCAATGGTTCCCAAAAGCCTCAAACACAGAAGTTGCGTCTTTAGGATAATCTTCTGCTGAGCCTACCGGCAAACAGGATCGAGAAGCAGATTGAACAAGGCAGTCCTCATGAGCGATCGCCCTTTGGGCATGGCTATAGCCCTGAGGGGCATGTACGCGCTTACCACTCACCACCCAGAAGGAAAATCTTCCTCTCCTGCTCCCCCTGCTTATTTTCAAGGCAGGAGACACTATTTAATTAAACCTTGGTTCTTGAGCCAGAGAATCAAAAAAATGGTGATAATCCAACCCACAACAGTGAGTAAAATTGGCAAATCTGTTAATAAAACTTCTTCTGGACGCTCGATCTGTCCGCCCAGTTCAACTCCTTGATCGGCTCTGCGGGTAATTTCTTCGGGGTCGCTAAGTAGCTGATAGCGAAAAACCCCATACAAAACAAAGGGCAGTGTCAGCATCATCCATGGTGTAGATGCTCCGTTCAATTGGGGGCCAGAACTCCAAAGAGCATAGCTCATGACCGCTCCGGTGGTGACTATATTTTCCATACGGCTGAGGAGTGGCATAGAGTAGCGCTTCAGCACAGCACGGGTCTTGCCACCATGCAGTTCGGACAACCGCAGTTCGGCTTTGCGTTTCTCGACGCCTAAAAACAGTGCTAACATGGCTGTACACAGCATAAACCAGGAAGACAGGTGAATGCCTGTTGCTGCGGCACCAGCGAAAGAGCGGAGGACAAACCCAGCCGCGATCGCTATAATATCCAAAATCACAGTGCGCTTGAGTTGTAGATTATAGCCAATCTGTAGGAGTGCATAGCCAGTGATAGTCGCTCCTAAGCTAGACCTTTGTAGCCAGCCGATCACAATAGCGCCTCCTAACAGCACGACTGCCATCCCGATCGCTACTGGAATACTGACTAATCCTGAGGCGATCGGGCGATTGCACTTAACGGGATGCCGACGGTCACTCTTAACATCGACAATGTCATTGATCAAGTAGAAACTACTAGAAGCACAGCAAAACAATGTAAATGCCAGCAGACTGCCCAAAAGGGACTGCAAGTTAATACTAAAACCAAATAAGGTGGCGGCAAAGACAATCAGGTTTTTTGTCCACTGCCTGGGTCTTAGAGCAGCTACGTAAGGAAAGCTGGTAATGCCGGATACAAGGGAATGTATCACTTAACCCCTGCTAAGTCATTAAGTTACCAAGCGTATACTAAGCTAAAAGTAA
>CAZZWA010000012.1:0-17000 GCA_964657555.1 uncultured Microcoleus sp. | reverse complement strand
GCCAAGATTTTCGTAAATTCGGCTAATGTTGGAGAGAGTGTGGTGTTCGCCCTTTATATTGCCGATTTTTCTGTTAATGGCTAAGGCTTGCTGTAAGCAGGCGATCGCCTGCTCTGTTTGTTGAAGACGCCCATAAACCATGCCAATATTATTAAGGGTGCGTCCAACAGCTACCTTGTCGCCAATTTCTTTGTAAATTGTTAAGGCTTGCTGGAACTTCGCTAAGGCTGCGGGAAACTGCTCTTCATCGAACTGCTCCACCCCCTCTCGGTGCAGTCGTTCCGCCTCGGCTTGGCGGTCTTGCAGTGAGCGGCGACTAATGCCATTTCTCTCTCCTGTTGGCAGCGTCGCAGAGAGTCCCAGTGGCGTTCCTGGTATCTGTCCATACAGAGAGAGGATCAAAGCTGTAACAATGAGGGTGGAGCGATTTAGTCGAAAGCGCATAAATTTCAATCCCCAACAGGGGTTAAAAGAAGTCGTACCCTCTTGCCACCCTTAGACTAGGTAGAAAAAATCACCAAGAGCGTCAATAGTTTGTTGACTTTTGCCAGTTCTGGGAAGTTCCAAGAGCGATCGCTCTATTCGCTAAATTTCCAGAGAAAACTGGAAACTAAATTCGTAACAATGTGCGCGACAATCGGTACTAATAAATTTCCAGTTGCCATGGCACTATACCCCAGCAATAACCCTACAGTAGTTGCCCAAACCACATAGGGCCATTGTTGTGGGCTGCTGAGGTGCAAAACGCCAAATAAAAGACTCGACGCCAAAAGGCCGATGATATTTAACCCCACAGCAGGCAACATGACACCCCGAAATAACAATTCTTCACTTAGACCAGGCAGCAATCCCAGCCAGATTAAGTCTGGCCACAACAGGGGTTTGAGCACGAGTTGCAGATAGAAATCTGCACTCTGGCGGTAACCTGGCCAAACACGATAAACAATGGAGCTGGCAACGGTGACGCCCAACCCAATAGCTAACCCCAAGGGTAGTGCTATCCCTTTCCAGTTTAAGGGCAGGAGAGAGATAGAGCTGAATTGCAGCCACAGTCTAGCAATTAGCAACAATACAACAGCTGTTATCCCCATAGCCATCAGAATTTGGGTGCGCGTCAGGGGTTCGATTTCAGGATTTTCAGGAAGCTGTTTTGCCACTGATTTAAGATAAGCAACGCAGGGATGCGAGAGATGGGCTGAAGGCGGCTGGACTAATGCCAGCTCTGTGGGTTACCAGAACTCCCAGTGCCTCTAAATAAGAGTGTACCCGCAATGCTTTAATACCCAACTGCTCTGGGGGAACTTGCATCTGGGTTTGATTTTCTTCAACTGCAATAATCTGTACTGGCAGCTGGCTGAAGCTTAGGAGGGCACTACCCCCACAAGCACTAGCCGGTACGACGACGGCATCTACTTGCTCTGCCCACACGTCACATGTTGCGGGGTACCTACCCTGAGCCTTTGTGATCAATTGGGGGGCGCGACTAAGCCCGACGAGAACGCAAGGTAAGAAGCTATAGCCCAATTCCTCAGCTGCTGAGCGGGGAGACAGGTGTGGATCGAGGGGAGGGGGTAAGATAGCAGGAGCGTGAGCGCAGGGGATTTGAAACTCGCGCACGATCAGGTGACTGATTACAGCTTCGGCACCAGCGAGAAGGTCAACGCCTTGTCCATGGCGGTAATTTTCTAGGGCGTCCACGTCGATTTCCTCAGGGAAACGAGCGACGACGGCGATCGCCTCGGCTTTTGCTCGTGTGATCAGCACCTCTGCTGCTCGCAACAAGCTGTCTGGATTTTCAATTGTCCCCCAACTGGCTCCCGATGCTGCTGTCCGCAGTTCCACCCCTAAGGGAGCATCTGTAACCACATAGTCAGTGAGATTTAGCCCTAGTGTGGCTCTAGTGGCATCAGCCGCTTGCAGTTGCCGCAGTCTTAGCTCTGGTTCAATGCCTTGGTCGAGGATTAAACCCACGCGGTTGCTATGTACTGGTCGTAGCCCCCAGCATCCAGCAGCAAATTTGTCAAGTCCATACCCTTCTACATAGAAGGCATTTGGCAAATTCCAGTACAACTGAGCACCATTGAGGACATTGGGGTGAGCGATCAGGATGTCAGAGATTTGGGCGATCGCTCTTGCCACTGGCAAAGCATCTCCCGCATAGCCTCCAATAGCCGCCCCAATTCCAGTAGGGACAATCAATACAACCGTGTAAGGGCGTTGATTCACACTGAGGCCGTTGCGTCAGATTCTACTGTAACAATTGCCTCAACTTGCGCTTTTTGCCCGTCCGCATCCACAGAGGCGATCGCCCAGCGTAGAGGTTTGCCGTGTTTTTGCAGTTCTGCCTCGATTGCTTGCTGTAGCTGTACTGGTGATTCCTGAAGGTCAATTTCTGCGGTGATGAAGTGTGTTGTCATAGCTATTTTTCTGGGGTGAGTACGTCTGTCTTTTGAAAATATTATCTATCAGGTGGGGCTCTTGCCCACCCTTTTTGATAGGCTAGAAGCCTTTTCTCGCTCTACTTTTTCTGAAACTGCCCAAATTGCAGTTCGTACAACTCGTCCTCTTTCTCTGTCTCAATTTTTAAATTAGAGCGGGGATAAGCGACGCAAAGCAACACATAACCTTGTGCCTGAAGTTCGGGACTGACACCCATGCCATCAGTTTGCTCCACTTGTCCTTCTAAAAGCTTGGCTGCACAAGTGGTACAGACACCGGCATTGCAGGAACTTGGTAAGTCTATCCCTGCTGCATAGGCAGCCCTGAGAATCTTTTTATCCTCTGGGACTTCTATGGTATGGGTGTTGCCTTGGTGGTAAATCTCGACTGTGTATGTTTTAGACATTGTAAAAGTCTGAAGCTTGAAACTCTGGCTTTCTAATATTATCCAGACTTTAGGTTTTAAAAGTACGCCCTCAAAGAGGCTGTTGCAAAAAACATGGCACCAGATTATGAGCAGCTTTCTAAGCAGCCTGGATTTATGTATATTAGGCGATCGCGTCAATCAATAAATCTCAGAAAAATTAATAAGAAAAATGCTGGAACAATTGCCCCAGCACTAGTAAATCTCTACTATTGTCTTAAATAACCTTTTACGTACAAATGTACGATACACTTAATATCTATACTCTTTGAAAACTATGGTAAATGCATTGACTTCCCACTCCTCTAAACTCTAAGACTTTTATTTATCATCTATATTTAAGATTAAGAGCATTTTCTAAATAAGGCTTCAGAGAAATCCCTGATACCTCCGGACAAGACAAAAAATGCGTCCGAGAAATTACGGACGCCTTCTATCTATTCAACTGGAGCAATAAATCTAACCTTGTAGCGCCTCTGCACCACCCACAACCTCCAGGATTTCCTGGGTGATTGCCGCCTGCCGCGCTTTGTTATAAGTCAGTGTCAGAGTGCCAATCAGGTCGGTAGCGTTGTCGCTGGCGTTGTTCATCGCTGTCATCCGCGCTGCCAGTTCACTAGCAGCTGACTCTTGCAAGGCCCGCAGTAACTGGTTATTCAGATACAGCGGTAGGAGGGCATCGAGTATCTGTACTGGATCTTGCTCGAAAATCATGTCACGAGGGAAGATCCTAGTAGGAGAGGTGACTTTTTCCCGCGCTACCTCAAACTCACCGCCACGGCTAGTAAGCCGGAAGATTTCATCATCCGTTGCTTCTAACCCTTGCGATGACAGAGGCAGCAAAGTTTGCACCACTGGGCGAGAACTAATCAACGAGACAAACTTGGTGTAAACCAACTCAATCCGATCTACGCCCTCGGAGAGGAACAAAGACAGCAATTCGTCGGCGATCTTTGATGCTTCAGCTGCTGTAGGGATTTGTTCCAAACCAGTGTAAGTGGCATCAATCGGCTGGCTGCGGCGCTGGAAATACTGGATGGCTTTGCGTCCCACCAGCACGTATTTATAGTCTACGCCCTCACCTTTGAGTTCCTTAGCACGGTTTTCAGCACGACGAATGATGTTGGTGTTGTAGCCGCCACAGAGACCGCGATCGCCTGAAATTACAAGCAATCCTACTGAACGGACTTCCCGTTGTCTCAGTAAGGGCAGATCCGCATCTTCAAACCGCAGACGGTTTTGTAAACCGTAGAGAACCTGAGCAAGACGGTCGGCAAAGGGGCGGGTGGCAATCACCTGCTCTTGGGCGCGGCGCACCTTAGCGGCTGCTACCAAGCGCATGGCTTCGGTGATTTTTCTGGTGTTTTTGACCGACTGAATGCGATCGCGAATGAATTTGAGATTAGCCATATTCCGAATCCAAAATTGAATTACGCTGATACTAGGAAGGTCTTTTTGTATTCGGCGATCGCTTCTTTCAGAATGCCTTCAGCTTCCTCATTCAGCTGCTTGTCGTTCCGAATGATTTCAACGTATCTCGGCTTGCTAGTTTTCAAATAATCCCGTAGCCCTTTGGCAAAGCTGCTGACTTTGTTCACTGCAATGTCATCCAGATAGCCATTCAGACCTGCATACACGACTGCCACTTGCTCAGCAACTGATAGTGGCGAGTACTGAGGTTGCTTCAGCAGTTCTCGCAAACGCTGACCTCGTGCCAACTGGTCTTGGGTAGCCTTATCTAGGTCGGAGGCAAACTGAGCAAAGGCTTGCAGGTCATCAAACTGTGCTAGTTCTAGCTTCAACTTACCTGCGACCTTTTTCATCGCCTTAGTTTGAGCGGCAGAACCCACCCGAGATACCGAGATCCCGGGGTTAATTGCCGGTCGCAAGCCAGAGTTGAACAGGTCAGAAGCGAGGAAGATCTGCCCATCCGTAATGGAAATCACGTTTGTGGGAATGTAGGCCGACACGTCACCTGCTTGGGTTTCGATAATCGGTAGTGCGGTCATGCTACCTTCACCCAGTTCGTTACTCAACTTCGCGGCCCGTTCCAACAGCCGTGAGTGGATGTAGAACACATCCCCAGGATAAGCTTCCCGTCCCGGTGGCCGCCGTAGCAGCAAGGACATCTGGCGATAAGCTTGTGCTTGCTTGGACAGGTCATCGTAGATCACCAGGGTGTGCTTGCCTTTGTACATAAAGTACTCAGCGATGGTCGCACCCGTATAGGGAGCTAGATATTGTAGGGTCGCTGCGTCATTGGCATTAGCTGCGACGACAACTGTGTAGTCTAACGCCCCCCGTTCTTCAAGTACGCCCACGACCTGTGCGACTGTGGAAGCCTTTTGACCAATGGCGACGTATACGCAGATGACGTTTTCCTCTTTCTGGTTGAGGATTGTGTCAATAGCAATAGAAGTTTTGCCTGTCTGCCTGTCCCCAATGATTAGTTCCCGTTGACCGCGTCCTACCGGAATCATGGCATCAATAGCCGTAATCCCAGTTTGCATTGGTTCATAAACGGAGCGCCGTTGAATGATCCCAGGTGCAGGCGATTCAATCAGACGAGATTCCGTTGTCTGAATATCTCCCTTACCATCAATTGGTCGAGCCAGGGCGTCCACGACGCGCCCGATCAGGGCTTCTCCCACTGGTACCTGAGCAATCCTACCTGTAGCATTGACGGAGCTACCTTCCTGGATTTGGCGACCAAGACCCATCAGCACTGCGCCGACGTTGTCTTCTTCTAAGTTCTGGGCGATGCCAACAGTGCCATCTTCAAACTCCAACAGTTCCCCAGCCATAACCTTGTCTAGGCCATAAATCCGGGCAATGCCGTCACCGACTTGCAAGACAGTACCAACGTTGGAGACTTTAGTTTCTGTGCTGTAGTCTTCAATTTGCTGGCGAATAATGCTGCTAATTTCGTCTGGTCTAATGCTGATCATATTGATTGAAGGTTTGAAGGTTTAAGAGTTTGAAGGTGGAAACTTGTCTAATTTCACCTAACAAACAAGCTAGTTTTTTAAGAAGAAAGCTGCTAACTATGTGGCGCTAGACAATCGCACCCCAATCCGGCGCAGTTGCCCTCGCAAACTGGCGTCAATCACTTGGGAGCCAACTTTGATAATCACCCCTCCAATCAAATCTGGCTCAAGTTTGGTTTCCAGTTCTACTTGGTGGGCCCCAGTTATGGCCTTTACTTTCTCAGAGATTGCTTGCCTCTGAGCTTCGGTCAATTCCACCGTTGAGCTGACTTCAGCCAGGACAGTCTGCTGTAACTTCCGTAAGAGTGCCAAGTATTGCTTGCCAATTCCCTCTAGTAACGGGATGCGCCGCCGATCTACTAGCAGCAACAAAAAGTTGAGGGTGTAAGGGTGAAGCCCGTCGCCAGCAATCTGCCGTAGTACAGTCTTCTTTTGCTCTTCCCTTGCCACTGGACTGGTGAGAAACTGCCGTAGCTCCTCTGAACTTTCCAGCAGACTTAACAAAGAACGCACGTCATCACCGATCCTGTCGGTGATGTTTTGAGATTGTGCCGCCGACATCAGAGCCTCAGCATAGGGCTCGACAATTCCAGCGTTTACTAAACTGCCTCTCATCAGCCACCTCCTAACAGAACGATGCTGCGGTCTACCAATTGATGCTGGGCGGATTCATCTAACTGAGTCCTTAACTGCGACTCGGTTCTCTGTAAAGCCAATGCTGCCACCCGCTGACGCAGTTCGGCGATCGCTTTTTCCCTCCCTGTATCAATGTCACGGCTAGCGTCTTCAATTATGCGGCCTACATCCTCAGTCGCCTTAGCCAGGATAGCTTCTTTCGCCGCCTTAGCACTCTCTTCAGCAGCAGCACGAATCCTTTGTGCCTCTGCTTGAGCTTGGGTCAACTGCTGCTGGGCTTCAGAGAGTAAAGCAGCTGCCTCTTGCTGGCGCTGTTCAGCTTCCTTAATCGCCGTTTCTATTCTTTCTTGTCGCTCAGTTAAGATGTTGCTTAACAATTTACGCCCAAAGTAATATACTACCCCAATTAGAATTGCGAGGTTAATTACATTGGCCTCTAAAATGTCCAGGTTCAGACCGAACCCGCCATGCTCTTCTGCCCCAGTCAATTCAGCGGCAGCTGTTAATAAAAAATTCCCCATGTCCCCATCCATTGAAGTTATGAAGTTTCTAGGTTAAAGGTTTCAACCTTCAACCCTTTATTTTTTTCTTCATCCGCTCTATTTCACTAGCTGTGAACCCAGTATTTTTTCCAGAATTTGGCGGCTGAGCTCATCTACCTGTTGCTCTAGAGATTGCAAAGCTGACTGCTTTTGCTGTTCAATCTCTTGCTGCGCCTGTTCTCTTTTTCCCTGAGCTTCAGCTTGAGCCTCAGCTATTTTTGAAGAGCCTATTTTCTGGGCTTCAGCTTGAGCATTGGTAATCAGCGATTGAGACTGCCTGCGGGTTTCCGCTAGCTGTTGCTCATATTGCTTCGTTAATTGGTCTGCTTTCGCCAAGCGTTCCCGCGCACCTAACTCATTCTTGCGAATGTAATCATCGCGCTCATCTAATGCTTTGGTCAGTGGCTTATAGAAAACCACATTCAACAGAGCTGCCAACAGCAGGAACTGCACTGCCATTAAGGGCAAAGTCGCATCGAAATCAAACATTTGTTCCCTCGCTGGCTTGAATAGCAGTTTTAATTGCAAGCAACGTTATCCAACGTGTCATATCCTATAAACCCCATCTCCCAGACATTCAATTTACAGTAAAAGGACTAGAAACAAGTGAGATTTTATCGTAGAGACGTGAGTTGCCACATCTCTACGAGTCGCTCAGGGGAACCTTTTAGGCAAAGGGGTTAGCGAACAGTAGCACTAGTGCAATCACCAAACCGTAAATGGTAAGGGATTCCATGAAAGCTAAGGTTAGTAGCAGAGTGCCACGAATTTTGCCTTCTGCTTCTGGCTGACGGGCAATCCCTTCTACAGCTTGACCCGCAGCATTACCTTGACCAATACCAGGGCCAATTGCCGCCAAACCGATAGCTAGGGCAGCAGCTAGAACTGAAGCAGCAGAAACTAAAGGGTCCATGTTGATTTTCCTTACCTATAAGTACAAAACAATCAAACGTAAGTTCGAGAGAGCGTAGCTACTCAATCAGAGCGATCGCCGCTCGCACTCTTCAGAACCGTACCATCAACTGAGGCATTTCAGGTAAATGCTACTCATGATGCTCTTCCTCACCATGCCCCTCCAGCGCCTCGTGAATGTAAGCGGCTGCTAGGGTGGCGAAAACTAGGGCTTGAATGGCACTGGTAAACAGCCCCAACCCCATTACTGGCAGAGGTACGAACAGGGGAACCAGTAAAACCAACACTGCCACCACTAGTTCATCCGCCAAAATGTTGCCAAATAGACGGAAGCTTAATGAAAGGGGCTTGGTGAAATCTTCTAGAATCGCAATGGGTAATAGGATCGGCGTTGGCTCGATATATTTGGCAAAGTACCCTAAACCCCGCTTGCTAAAACCAGCGTAAAAGTACGCCAAAGAAGTTAGCAGCGCCAGTGCGACGGTAGTATTGATGTCATTGGTGGGAGCCGCTAGCTCACCTTCTGGAAGCCTAATGAGCTTCCAAGGAATGAGAGCCCCCGACCAGTTTGATACGAATATAAACAGAAACAACGTGCCAATGAATGGCACCCAAGGACGGTACTCTTTCTCACCAATCTGGTCTCTGGTCAGGTTCCGAATAAATTCCAGGGCATATTCCATAAAGTTTTGAATACCTTTAGGAATTCTCTGGATATTCCGTGTGGCAGCTAGTGAGGCAACAAGAAGAATACCAATCACAATCCAGGAAGTGATAAACACCTGACCGTGAATTTTCAGGTTGCCCACTTGCCAATAAAGATGATGACCAACTTCCAGCTTGGCTAGAGGGAATGAATTAAAGGTGTCCAGAAAACTTATCATTTCCATACGACCAGATTTTCCCAGGGATTAAAGAGCAAAGAATTTTAATACTGCCCAACTAGCGACTAGTATCAGAGAGTAAAGTAATCCGCAGCATGTAAACTATGACTGCGACTTTATAAGTCAGAAATCCCAAGAATATGGGCAAAATCTGGAGATTATTGACTTGGGTGGCGACGATCATCAACCCTATAAATACAGCAAACCGAGTCTTACTCAGACGCGCTTTTTGTCTGCCAAGCCCCTCAACGTCTTTAGCCAACATTTTCAAGTAAACCACACATGTGCACGCCCCCAGTAAATAATTCAGGGCAATGTTGAGGGAGTAAAAAATCCAGACTGAGATAAAAATAATCCCAGTCGCAGCCAGGGTACTCACTAACAACTCCTGTTGCAGTTGATAGTACTCTTGCATGGAAGCGCTTGGTTCTGAGAGATTAGCACCTCCTGCCAGAGGGCTTCCCTCAGTAACGGGTGTGGATTCAAGAGATTCGTCTTTTCGTTTCACGGAACTGGGAACTTAGTCCAGTTAGTTGACTTGTCAGTTACATGTTAAAAGCA
The DNA here is from genome assembly GCA_964657555.1 of uncultured Microcoleus sp. GTDB lineage: Bacteria > Cyanobacteriota > Cyanobacteriia > Cyanobacteriales > FACHB-T130 > CAZZWA01. The sequence continues at coordinate 7,615 of CAZZWA010000012.1, read as the reverse complement.
ATAGTGTTGGAGATTTTGTTGCAAAGTTGTCAAACCCTCTCAAAATCTTCGGTAAAAACTAGTAAAACTAACTTCTACACTCGTACAACACTGTATGCTCTATGGCGTTGCCCGCAGGCGTTAGGAAATACTTTCCTTGAATTCACCCAACTTAAATAGCTCCGGTTAAGCCGTCTCGTGGGTTGAGAGCAACGAGTTTGCCGTCGCACTTCTTTCTGAATATACCATGCAGGGGTAACATTACTTAAAGAATACTTAACTCGGCTCAGTTGAAGACTAACCCATAGCAGGCATTTTCAAACACTTGTTGCTGAAGCCCCACCTGCTCCCAGTGGTAACCTGGTGGAGGAAACCGCTAGGAGCAATCAGTTCCAGACATTCGCCGCAGCTGTCAAGGCTACAGGCTTAACTGAAACTCTTTCCAACCAAGGGCCTTACACAATTTTTGCCCCCACCGATCAAGCCTTTGCCGCACTACCAGCAGGGACAAGGGAACAGCTACTAAAGCCAGAAAACAAAGACCTACTTTTGCAGGTAATGGGCTATCGTGTAGTGCCGGGGAAATAACCACCAGCCAGCTTAAGCCAGGGAGAATCGAAACCATATCTGGTAAATCAGTGGCAGTGCGAGTTAGGAGCACTGGTGAAGTCACGCTCTATCGAGCTGAGATGATTCAACCGCAGATCCAAGCAAGTAATGGCATTATCTATGCTATCAATCGAGTGATTTTGCCTCCTCAGATACTGGCTCAGATGTATACAGCACCGAACAAGGCACCCAACCAAGCTGATTAATATTGGGTTTTATGCCTCTATAAAAGATTTACTCGTGATCATTTACGGCAGCAGCTAATCGAGATTGATTGTCCCCCAACTTTTTTACGTACCTTACCCGACTTTTTCACCTTACTTCCGGACTAAGTACGTTTTACAGGAGGGGGCTGGCTGGTGAAGCGAAGTAAAGTAGCTAGCTAGTAGAGCTACGGTAAAGGTGGAGACCAAGCTGAAGCTGAAGAAAGTTTCTAAAGGTAACATAGGGGTATCCAAATTCTTTAGATGAATAAACAATTTGTACTATAAGTTGTTATATCAGCCACCTTAGATCTAGGGCAGCGCACTTGACCCGATTAAAATAATTAAATTAATTTAAGGTTGTACTCAAAGCTGCAAACCTAAGGCTGGTAGTTAATTTAAAAAAGTTTGGGAGTAGGGGTGCAGGTATTTTAGGACTGGGGTACTAGTGTTTACAGGGGAGGGGACTAGTATTTTTACCCTGGTGACAAGTCAGAATTTACCCCTACCCTAAGTCCTAAACCACCAGTACAGCCGCACTTTTTAATGTTGGCTGGGAGTCAGCAAAATTAGTTGCTGCGTCAAGAGCGATCGCACCTCCTCTAATTCCAGATGGCTACTCTCTAAAATCTCTCCTACTGTTCTTTGACCATCTGTGTTAGCATCACAAGCTTGAAGAAAGCCAAACTCTGCTTCTGACAAGTTGACAAGTTGGTAATCGTAGTTGAGGAAGCACCGACTAGGCCATCCTTCCATACAAGAATTCCGTTCTGGAATTGCCGCTAAAAGTGCCTGAGCGGATGACCAATCAGCTCTTGGCAAGGGAGGACGTGCTAGGAAAAATTCGTAGTGGGTGACAGCTTCTGGGTCTAATAGTTCAATTAGTCGATAACGTTCGCGATCGCTCAACCCTTTAGCTCTTGCCATCAACTCCGGATTCTTCCCTACCAATTGCTCTAACTGCCAGTTGTTCGGGTTAGAAAAACCGATAAAATCCAAACCAGAAGCATCTATCAAGTCAAACAGCGTGCCAATGTTATAGTCAATTTCCTGGGGATGAACGTACATATCGGCAAAGCATTCATCCCGATGATTTTCCAAAGACCAACGTTCCCGTTCGCGTTTGACAAGACGGTTATTTTCTGGTAGTGCTGCAAACAACTGACGACCGACTCGGACGCCATCGCGGTAGTCACCCCGCTGCTCTCCTTGGAGGAGGGCGATCGCTTTTTGCATGAGCTGAATTTCCCACCGCCCCAGCTCAGCATAGACAAAAATATGCATTAAGCCGCCACTCGCCAACTTAGACGCCAGTGCTTGTAATCCCCGAATTGGATCGGGTAAATGATGCAGCACTCCTACACAGTTAATCAGGTCAAACTCGCCTGGTAACTGTACAACATCATACAGACTGAGATGATGAAACTCGACGCGTTCTGCTCCAGAACGTCGGCAGCGCTCTTTAGCTACTAGCAGCGCCCCAGCACTCAAGTCAATGCCAGTAACGCGTGCTTGAGGATTAAGGTGAACCAAGTATTCTGTGCTAACACCAGTGCCGCATCCAGCGTCCAAAATGCGGACATCCTGCTTTTGCGGTTTTTGGCTTGTGCAGAAGCTATAGGCAGCTGGCCAATTCCAACGCCAGTTATACCCAGGGGGTGGATGATCCAGAAGGGGTTCTGGCGGAAAGGGGTAAGTATCGTACAGCCGCTGAACGGCAGAGCTAACGTCTGGTGTCATATTGATTTGGAATTGTCGGGACTGGGAACTGGGAATCAGGGACTGGGAAATGGAACTGGGGAGTGAGCAATAGAAAGAGTAAATTATTGGTTCTTCCAATTTTCAATCACTAATCCCCTATCCCTAATCACCAATCCCCAATGACTTGCTTAACAAAACTTATAGCTTTATTAAGCTAATTTTCTGTGATCCTTGAGTAAGAAGCAAATGAATCTGAGTATAGGGTTCTACATACTTCTTAATAAAGAAGCGTAGAGAACTCAAAACGTTTTAATCTAGAGGCTGACCTGGTTAACTCTAGGCAGTTCTTGTAAAGCCTTCTTTCCCATAGCATCTTTCTCTGAGTGACGTTTTATGAGTGTTAAAGCAAGTGGTGGAAGCTCAGTTGCGCGTCCGCAACTATATCAAACTGTACCAGTCTCAACCATTTCGCAAGCAGAACAACAGGACCGCTTCTTAGAGCGCGGCGAGTTGAATGAGCTGGCAAGCTATTTTAGTTCTGGCACCAGGCGTCTAGAAATTGCAGAAACGCTCACCCAAAACTCAGACCTGATTGTGTCCCGTGCCGCTAACCGCATTTTTGTGGGTGGTTCCCCAATGGCTTTCTTAGAAAAGCCTAGTGAACCAGAAAGAGTGATGGCTGGCGCTCAAGTAGCGGACGTCAAAGAAGCGATGAAGCTAGGAACCGCCACTTATGTGGAAAGTCGTGGCGGTTTCTTTGAGGGATTGAAATCGCTCTTCAGTGCAACTGGTGGTGGTGCTACGCCCTCAGGTTTCCGACCCATTAACGTCGCTCGCTACGGCCCAAGCAATATGCAAAAGTCGTTGCGGGATTTATCCTGGTTCTTGCGCTACATCACCTATGCAATTGTTGCTGGCGACCCTAATATCATCTCCGTTAATGTCCGAGGTTTGCGAGAAATCATCGAAAGTGCCTGTTCTGGTGAAGCTACCATTGTTGCATTGCAGGAAATGCGGGCAGCGGCACTAGGGTATTTCCGGCGCGACGAGCAAGGAACAGAGATTGTCAGCCAGTATTTTGAAGTTCTGATCGGCGAATTTAAAGCTCCCACTCCTTCGGACAAACTACGGCAGCGCTCTTCAGGCGACCAACAGGGTCTGCAACTGCCCCAAATCTACTTCAATTCGGCAGAGCGGCGTCCCAAGTATGCCATGAAGCCCGGTCTGGGGGCGAGTGAAAAGCAAGCAGTAGTAAAAGCAGCCTACCGACAGGTCTTCGAGCGCGATATCACCCGCGCATACAGCCAAAGCATTTCTGACCTAGAATCCAAGGTCAAGAATGGCGATATATCCACGAAAGAGTTTATCCGCAGACTGGCTAAATCTCCTCTTTACCGGAAACAGTTCTACGAGCCCTTCATCAACAGTCGGGCCTTAGAACTAGCCTTCCGCCACATCTTGGGTCGAGGACCCTCCTCTCGTGAGGAAGTACAAAAGTATTTCTCTATTATTTCCAACGGTGGTCTACCAGCCCTGATAGATAGCCTGATAGATTCAGAGGAATATTCAGACTACTTTGGTGAAGAGACAGTGCCATACCTGCGGGGCTTGGGTCAAGAAGCCCAAGAATGCCGCAACTGGGGACCGCAGCAAGACTTATTGAATTACAGCGCGCCTTTCCGCAAGGTGCCTCAGTTCATCACCACATTTGCGGCCTACGAGCAACCACTGCCTGACCAACACCCCTATGGATCAGGCAACGACCCGCTAGAAATTCAGTTTGGGGCGATCTTTCCGAAAGAAACTCGCAATCCCAGTGCTCGACCAGCTCCCTTTGGGAAAGATACCCGCCGCATCTTAATTCGTCGCGGCCCCGGCATTGAAAACCAACTAAGCAACCCAGATGCTCGTCCTAAAGCTCCTGGTTCCCTCGGTCCCAAGGTATTCAAGCTAGATCAAATCCCCAGTTTTACAGGATTGGGGGGACGACGCGGTAATTCACAAAAGGGTGTCAGCGTCAAGTTCTCGGAAAGTTCCACCCAAGCTTTGATTCGGGCAGCCTACTTACAAGTCTTTGGGCGGGATGTCTACGAAGGTCAGCGCCAAAAGGTGGCGGAAATCAAGCTGGAAAACGGTGAAACCACTGTGCGGGAATTCGTTCGCACACTGGCTAAATCCGATCTGTTCCGCAATCTGTACTGGACATCACTGTATGTCACTAAGGCGATTGAGTACATCCACAGACGGCTGTTGGGGCGTCCTACCTATGGGCGTCAGGAAATCAACCAGTACTTTGACATCACGGCTAAGAAAGGCTTCTACGCTTTAGTTGACGCCATCATCGACAGCACAGAGTACAACGAGACGTTTGGGGAAGACACAGTTCCTTATGAGCGCTATCTGACCGCATCTGGAGTCAGCTTGCGATCGCTCCGAGTTGGCAGTATTCGTGAAGATGTCGGTGCCAGGGTCGATCAAGAAGAAACGCCGCGCTTTGTGGAATTGGGTACGGTCACGCAAGAGCAGACAGAACCTAATATTCAATTCCGCATCAACCAAGGCGTTAGCAAGCAGCGCGAGCAAACCAAAGTCTTCAAGCTGACGAACCTCAGCGAGAAAACTGGAGTACAAAACGTCATTCGTGCGGCTTACCGACAGATTTTCGAGCGCGATATTGAACCCTATATTGTGAAGAACCAATTCACAGGATGGGAAAGCAAGCTGCGCAATGGTGAAATCAATCTCAAGGAATTTATTGAGGCGTTAGGAGGCTCAGAACTTTATATCAAAGAGTTCTACGCCCCTTACCCCAATACTAAGGTGATCGAACTAGGGACTAAACACTTCCTGGGACGGGCACCCCAAGACCAGGCAGAAATTCGCAAGTACAACAAAATTCTGGCTAGTGAGGGGCTCCGTGCCTTTATTGGTGCATTAGTTAATAGCGCCGAATATGGCAAGCTGTTTGGAGAAGATACAGTTCCTTACCGTCGCTTCCCAACTCTGCCTGCTGCCAATTTCCCTAACAGTGAGAAACTGTATAACCAGCTAACTAAGCAGAATGATGACTTAGTGGTGCCCAGCTTTGAGCCTGTAACATCGCGCATGGATATGGCGAAGCTACCGCTAACAAGCAAGGCGATCACCGACTTGGCCATAAAAGCACGCCAAATCGACAAGACCAAGCCCTTATTTATCGAGCTTGGCCGTTCTTTCACTAACGGTAGCGGTCAATCAGTTGAGGTAGGAGTTGGTACGACACGCCGCAAGCCTGCACGAATTTACCGGATGAACCCAGGAATGAATCAGGGTGAAACTGAACTGGTGCTTAACGCCATCTACGTGCAAGTGATGGATGTCTTCAGCGGTCAAGTTCCCAAGGAGTTCCGGCGTTCAGATCTAGAGAGTAAACTCCGCAATAGTGAAATATCAGTGCGGGAGTTTGTTAAAACTCTAGCGAGTTCGGAAATTTACCGGAAGCGTTTCTACACGCCTTATCCCAACACTAAAGTAATTGAGTTCTTATTCCGGCATTTGCTGGGACGGGCACCTGCCACTCAAGCAGAGATCCGGCAGTACAACAAATTACTGGCAGATGGTGGCTTGAAAGTAGCTGTAGAAGCAATTGTGGATAGCCCTGAGTATGCCCGCTACTTTGGCGAAGATGTAGTGCCTTACAATCGCTTCCCAGCGCTGCCTGCTGGCAACTACCTGGGCAGCGTCAAAGCAGCAGCTGATTTGGTGAAGCAGTCTTGGTCTGATTTGTCGCCTTCTTACCTAGGTGGTCGGTTTAGCTAGTTATTAGCAAAGGTGGGCAATTGCCCACCTTTGCTAACACTCGCGAAAGAATTTCCCTCTGAGCTGTGCTAATCCCTTTGTGAGTTGGGATGGATAGAAGCCCAAATGCAGGCGGTGACGCGGCGCGGACTTCGTTACGATGCTGCTGGCATTTCCTACTCAAAGCATGTAACCGTAGCCATCTTTTTTGTGAGTGGGGAAATACAAAAAATAAACTATTTAATTCCTGCATCTAACACGGGTATCAATTTCTTCTTCCCCTGCTTCCCCAACGGTTGGATATTTTTTATTTAGAAGTCCCTGATTCTGCTTCCTCAAGAGTCGCTACTAAAATGTTAACGAGTGGGTGATTAACTGTTCTTTTTAACGCTTCAGTTCCTCCTGTTTTGAGAGCATTAACAACCTGTGCTTTTAGACTGGGATTATTCTTGATTTCATCAGATGCTCTAGCTACAACTGTCAGTTTGTCTGCATTAGTTGAAGTTGGGTAGATTTGAGACAGTCTTTCTAAGAGTTGCTGGATATTTACTGCTAACTCATTCAAGGTTGGTTGGGCATTATAGCTATTTATATTACTATTTGGAGAACGCATTTGAACTGTCTCTGCTTCTCCAAATCCTGCATCAAATTGCGAACTTCGTTGCTCATAATTAGAAGTTTTCCCAGTTTTTTTTGCTAATGCTTTTTTAACTAGTTCCCCTTGAGCAATTGTATGAAATAAACGATTAATCTGCCCTTCATAATTCACATTTTGTACTTTTGAGCTAGCAACCAATGGCTCTGGCACTCTATGCTCTACTTGATATTGTTCTTCTAAAACTCTACGTGCAAATTTATATGTTTGGATAAAATCGCTGTGAAGTTGGATTTTATCTATACTTGAGGAAACAGCAACCCTGACTGCAATAACGCCATTTTTCTTTTTCTCAATGCTTTGAATATCTATCTGAGTAGGCTCGTTTTCAACTTGTAATTCACTAAATGAGTAGGCAAAAGCTTGCCAATCAATGCTTTCACTGAAAGTTAGATCAACAGTTTCTAAAGCCTTTTGGAATAACTTGGTAAACTCTTGCGGTGCAAAATGCCCCATTAGAGGGCGACGTTCTTGTTGAAATTGCCGCAGATAAATATAGTCACAAATTACATCATCTAAATCGGTAGCGCTGTTAGTATTCCAATCTTCAATACAGATACCAGTAAGTATTGCATTGTTAAATTTGGTAGCCAGTACTTGGGTCTTTTCTAGGCTGGCTGCGCTAAGGTTGGCTCCGTAGAAGTTAGCTCCGTTAAGATTAGCTCCCCTGAAGTTAGCCTCGCTAAGGTTT
>CAZZWA010000011.1:29871-32067 GCA_964657555.1 uncultured Microcoleus sp. | reverse complement strand
TTTCTGTAGACAGAATTGCCGCTTTCCTATGGATGGGGATGCTCTATCGCCTCAGTGCAGCGATCGCCACCATTCCTGACACTCAAGCATGGGCTTGGGCAATTGCACTCTTAGTGGCATATGCGCTGATTTCATTGCTGATCGGATTCCGGCTGGGCTTTGTCCAAGTTGAGGTGTTAAAAGGCTCTTGGCCTCTAGTTGCTGGTATTATAGCAGGGTCTTTCCTGATGCCTGGTATATCAGAAGAGCTGTTTTTTCGCGTTTTGCTCTTCCCTCACCCCACTGAAAAAGCTTCGCTGATGACTCTGTGGCTATGGGGATGTACAAGTCTTTTTATTTTCTTGGTCTACCATCCGCTCAATGTTTTCGCTATTGGACACGACAAAACTTTTAGGGAGCCTGTTTTCCTATTATTAGCAGCCCTCTTGGGCATTGCCTGTACAATTTCCTATTGGCAAAGTGGTTCTCTCTGGCCTCCAGTAGTTATTCATTGGCTAATTGTAGCGGTTTGGCTCATATTATTAGGAGGTTATAGAAAGCTGCATAGTTGAGGATACCAGTGCATCGGTCAAGTATTCAGATTTCGGTGGTGCTGGGCTGTTCTTGAGCAGGGGAGGCATACATTCACATACTTTCGCTAGCTTCACAGAACAGTTAATTTGTCAACTTCTATTACTTGACCGGCTCTCTAGGGGAAGACAGGTAATGTAAACCAGAACGTTGAGCCGCGTTTTGGCGTGCTAGTCACCCCAATTTGACCGCCATGGGCTTGAATGATTTTCTGACATAAATATAACTTTATACCGCTAGTCGTCGAGCACTTCCCTTGAGGGTCGCGAATATAGAGGTCAAATAGGCGATCGCATTCTACTTTGCTTATGCTCGCGCCATTATCTTGGATGATGCAGCGGATCATCCCTGTCTCAACCCTAGCTTTGAGGGTGAGGTGCAATCCTGGGGGATTGCCTTTTAATATATGAGTGCATAGGCTTTCTACAATTCGCTGAATCTGAGTCGGGTCAGCCACGATCAAAGGTAAATTCGCTTTGCACTGATTGGTTAGGGTTGCTCTGCTACGCGCCAGCAATGGTGCCAAATCTTTGATACTTGCCTCCAGCACTGAGCCTAAGTGCACGGGTTCGCGCTGGAGAACAACACTTGAATCTTCAGGAAAATGAGTTTCTAGCAATGAGTCAATCATCCCAAGTTGACGCTCACTGCCTTGAATCATCCGCTCCACGATAGAGCGTGAGATAGATAGACTTTCTCCTGGAAAGGAGAGGAGATTTTTGCATACCATGATTGTGCCCATAACCGATGTACGCAGCTCGTGAGACACTGTATGTAAAACAACATCTTTAACCCGATTCAGCTCTTGGAGTTCTTGCATTTTCTCCTGTAACTGAGCTGTACGCTCCTCCACTTGGCATTCCAGGTTTTCATTCAGAGTAGCCAGTTCTTGGAATAGAGAGGAGTGCTGTATGGCGATCGCGACTTGCATTGCTAGTTGCTTCAGTAAATTAACTTCAAACTGCTGCCAATCACGAGAACCTGAGCATTGATTGGCAATTAACAACCCAAACAACTGTTCTCCCAGGATAATCGGTATACCGATGCCTGCATTGACATCATATTGGTTGTGATACTCATCGAGCAATGATGACCCCTGAAACTGGGTCGTATCGTTGACAACTAGAACCCGATCACCCTCAAAGAGTGCTTTGATTTCCTGATAAGCAGTAGCATCCGTTACCCATTCCTGAATTGGCGGCCACGGGGAAGCCACAGATTCTGCCACGACTCTACCTTGACCGTTTTCATCAAACTTAGAGATAAAGACACGATCTGCTTGTAGAAATTGTCGGACTTCTGTAACAGTAGTATTGAGAATTTCATCGAGATCCAGCGACTGCCTAATACGCAAGGCGATTTCTCCTAACAAGCGATCGCCTTCTCTAGGCAAATGGAGTTGAGCTTCAGCTGCTTTGTGCTTGGAGATCTCAGTACTTATAGTGGGCAGATGCTGAAGACCTTCAATGTTAATAACTTCAACACTTTGACCTGTGGCAGCAAGAAGCTGCTGAAGTCGCACAAAAGCCGCTTCATCTCGACAACAATCTCGTAAAGCTTGTATATATTTATGCATTAGAGTTTGTGTAAATTTTTATTCTTATTTAAAGATACGATTACCTTAGC
>CAZZWA010000011.1:27611-29771 GCA_964657555.1 uncultured Microcoleus sp. | reverse complement strand
TGCATTAGAGTTTGTGTAAATTTTTATTCTTATTTAAAGATACGATTACCTTAGCGATCGCACTTCCTACAGTTGAATCACCCATTTGGGTGATTGTTGCTACCCCATCTAAAATTTACCCAAAAGGAGGAAGCTAAAAGTGATTTCTGAGAGTGATCCTAATTAACATTCTCTGGACTTCTTTAGATAAGGATAGGAAAAGTTTGAGGAAGAAATTAGAATTCTCACTGAGGAGAGCCTTTTTTCTCCAACGCCTATTCTTAAGATTGAGCAGGTTCCGCAACTAAAAGGAGATTTTTTATCAGGAAACAGTCCCAATGTCTTATGAGAGCGAGCTGTTAGTCAGCACTCAAAAGAATAGCTAAAAGACCAGGCTTCTTTTTGTTCAATCAGGCGTAGTCTTAGCCTTTACGACAATAGAAACCAGGTCTTTAGGACGACTTGATGCTTTAGCGTAGGAGACAGAATTCTCTTTGATGGTGCGAAATAGGAGTTTAATTCTCTACAGGTTCCTGAGCTTCCAACCTATTTAGGCGAGAAATGAAATAGTAGAACGAACCAAAAACTACGACTGAAGTGATAGTGAATATATGACCTCCTGGCCCATGAAAGAAGTCAAATGAGCCTTGCTGAGAGTTGGCTACACAAACAGCCAGCACAGCCACCCTAATTCCATTACCTATAAATGCTATTAGGACAGCTACTATTGGAACAAAAATACTTTTTATCCAATTGCTAGGAAACATCACTAAAAGCAGAATTGATAATCGTAATAATCTAGAAATGATGTTTAAGCCTGTACAGTGAGGAGAAACCGCTACAGCTCCCGTAGGCAGAAAAACATCAATCCCTTGAGAATGTGCTCTAAAGCCAAGGCACGAAAGCATAATGGCCGACAATTTAGCAGTTGCAGGAGCTAAGTCAACTATATACGGGATGATTGCTTCCAACGGTATAGCAAGAGTAAGGAGTAAAGCTAATTGTTGCCAGTATTGCTTTAGCCCCTTTACGCCAGAAGCGAAAAGGCCAACTCCTATAGCTGAAAGTAGAGGAGAAAATTGTACAAAAGGCTCAAAACTAGAGATATAAGCGCTTTTAAAAATTACAAAAGCAATGATTCCTATCCCAATAAATTTGGAATAAACATCGCTTTTTATACTTAATTTCTCATGATTTTCCCAAGAAATAAATAATACAGCACCCAATAAAATCATGCTGATACTGATTAAATTCTCATCTCCATATTTATGAATAAGGCTTAAATGAACAGCAGTTAAACAGGAAGCTACAATTAGCAACCAGAATTTTGTATTTTTTCTAAGTTCGACGGGAATCATAGAAGTACTTTTAAGTGTCATATAAATCTCCAGACTTGGGCAATTATCGACTAGTTTTTCCTACAATAGAGAGCTTGAAGTCAGGTTATTAAAATTTTCCCACCTTTTACAAGAGAATTTTCAAAACTGAGAACCTAGTTAGATTATACAGTTTAGTTGCAAAACTCTCAGGAGCGCCCAAGGTCAGGAAAGGGGTGCTCACCTTCTATGATCTAGAGAATGGCTTAATTTTTCCTCAGTAGAATTGCGCAAACGGTTTCAGCCAGATCGCCGATCTCAATTCACGTTTAGATATGGTAAAAGTGTTATATCTAGAACTTATTCTACTTCACATAAACTTTAATTTTTAGGAGATAAAGCTGTCTCTACTTTACACAAACTTTAAAAATGTCTTATATTTTACTGTTATTCTGAATGAGGCTAGTCTGTCGCCTCAGCAGGTATCGTGACTAAGTTCACAAAAAGTCAGCGAGAAAACCCTCGTGCTTCTAGCCGAAGGAGGAATCTCCACCCGTCGAGTTAAAGCATACCATAAAGGGCATAGGTTGATCTTCTCATCCCTCATACGAAAGTCCGGTGCCTAGGCGCTAAAGCGCAGGTTAAGCCATAAGTCGGGGATAAGTTTACTGGTTGTTCTGTAAGAGTTTGGTTGCGCAGCCGACTCCATACTAGGAGTGTCAAAGCATTCGCGACCAAGTACTACTGCTCTCACCTGTCAAGTCAGCTTTCTTTTCATCGTTTACATTTGCGTGCGGAAAAATCGGTCTGAGTAAGGATTGGAATACACGACGAGAAACGTGGTGTTGTGCAGGAATGTAATGAT
>CAZZWA010000011.1:20469-27511 GCA_964657555.1 uncultured Microcoleus sp. | reverse complement strand
AGTAAGGATTGGAATACACGACGAGAAACGTGGTGTTGTGCAGGAATGTAATGATTAGCACGTAGCCACGATTCTGTTTGCGACATACCTACCAAAAGAGGAAATTGTGGGGTATAACCTAGCAACGCCTTTGCTTTTGTAGAGGGATATTCCCTTGAACTGTTTAGGATTGCAATATACCATTTAAGTGTTTTTCCAAATTCTGGATGTATCCCGGCAAGGCTTACCCCAAGATTAGCCGCCCATTTAGGAACTTTGCAAACAGGTTGCTGCGCCATTCGCTCATAATAGGAAAAAAATTCTTGGCATGTTATTTTTTCGCCGCCTAAATTGAAGATCTCTCCGACAGCTTCACGAGAATGAGCTGCCAGAATCATAGCTCTTGCAACATCATTTACGTAGACAACATCCAGAATGCCTTTCCCATCTCCCACAACAAGTGGCAGCCCTTTTTGAATCATCCTCCAAGGAGTCATTGTATATGTTTTTACTGCGGGGCCGTAGATATAGGTAGGTCGCAATATGACATATTCTAACCCATGTATGCTAGCAATCTCCCTCAAAGCAACTTCAGAACGTAATTTTGTCAGACTGTATATATCCATTCCTGGATTTTCCTTAATCTGAACTCTCTCCGTATAGATATGTCCCTTAATGGAGGTACCACTATATACAGCGACAGAGCTTAAATGTATAAAACGCTTGCAGCCTGACATGGCAGCAGCATGTGCTAGCCTCCGCGTCCCCTCCACATTAACTTCATTTGCCTCTTCCAAAGAGAAAGAATTAAGAAGTGCCGCACAGTGAAAAACAAATTCAGTTCCGGCAACCAAATCCTTCAGTGATTCTTCATCTCTCAGATCGCCCACTATGATTTGGCAGCCTTGTTTCTTCCATTTCTCACTTAGAGCACATTCTTGGCGAAACAGGGCTTTTACATAAAACCTTTCCGATAGATGCTTCAATAAAGTTTGACCAACGCCGCCACTTACGCCAGTAAGACACACTATTTTCTTCATGTTTTTTTCCTGTGATAAACTTGCGCAGCCCTGTACTTAGTCTTTTGATAGTCTTGCCAGGATCTGATTCACAAACTCTTGATGATTGAGCACTGGTTTAGGGATAAAGCCATCCGCGCCACTCTGGGCTAGGAAGTTTTCGCGATCGCCAATGTGCGCTGTGACTAGGATAACTGGCAGGTTAGCTGTTTGGGGATTGGCCTTTAGCATTTGAGTGATCTTGATGCCATCAACTGCCCTGCCTTGGTAGTGACTGTTACTTAGAGAAACGTCCATCAGAATTATGTCTGCTTCCCCTGATTGGGCAATTTGCATTACCTCTTCCACATTTTCGCTATGCTTGGCAGCTAAACCTCCTCGCTTGGTAAGAATTTTTTGAAAAACTAACCAATTACTCAAATCGTCTTCTACAACTAAAACAGTTTTCACAAGAAGTAGCCACGATAGTATGAATCTCAACTCCAGATCCGGCTTCAGTCAACCAACTTTGGTTTTAGATTGACGTTAGCACGTATATGCCTTAAGCTTTGGCGGCTCCTTTGGAGCTAGCGCTTTTCAGATTTACCTCAAGAAAGAAAAAACGTAGAGCAGGTAATGGAACTTGTCAAGCCATCTCCAAACTTCCTCAAGTGGATGGGCATAAATAAACGTAACTATAGCAATCCTAAATGAGATGCTCTTCGCCTCTGGCTTGTCCCTCTTGTTTAGAAATCAAAAAGGACTGCTATAGTGGGGAATACTAATAGCTAATTACCTGACTACCATTGTTCGCTTAGCTATTAGCGATTAGCAACCTTAACCGATGTTTATTTATACCGACATACTTAATGTGTCGTAAATACTTTGCTCAGCTTACCATCTTCCATATGGATGGTGCGATCAGCAATATCTAAAATTCGATTATCGTGAGTTACTAGTAGGATAGTACATCCCTGTTCCTTAGCCAACCGCTGCATGATGTCTACGACATCGCGACCTGTCTTGCTATCTAAAGCAGCAGTAGGTTCATCAGCTAAGACTAATCTGGGATGACTCACTAAAGCACGAGCAATCGCAACCCGTTGCTTTTGTCCTCCTGAGAGATCGCTTGGGTTGTAATTGACTCGATTACCTAATTTAACAGCCTGAAGCATCTCTTCCGCTTGAGCGCGAGCTTTGTGCTTAGGAATATTTTTGTGTAGTTCAAGCGACATTTGTACATTCTGTCTAGCTGTTAAGAAATCTAGCAAGTTGTGTGCTTGAAAAATATAGCCAATGTGCCGACGAACTTGCACAAGTTTGTCATTATTTGCTCCAGCAAGCTCGTTACCCATAACTTTAAGACTTCCCTCTTGCACAGAGCGCAAACAGCCAATTAAAGTCAGCAGAGTTGTTTTGCCTGACCCAGACGGTCCAGTCATAATCACAATTTCTCCAGATTTAATTTCCAGACTAATGTCGAATAGAACCTGGCTTCGTAGTGATTTGTTACCGAAAAAATGATTGAGGTTTTTAATAGAAATAATCACCTCTTGTGACATGGGCTGAATAAGTTGCATATTTTCTGACCTAAAAAACATCACTGGGATCGGCGGCTTGAAGTTTTCCTATAGAAAAGAAGCCAGAAAGTAAACACATTAAAAGTGTTGAAGAGAAGACGGTTAAGAATTTGCCAAAATTCATCGCCACTGGCAAGTGCGTATTTGCTGATGCTAAGTCATAAAGCCATAAAGTAATAGCAAATCCCGGAACATAACCCAATAAGGCTAGAAAAACAGCTTGTTGGAATACCACTTTCAAAAAGTAATGGTTTTTAAAACCCATTGCTTTTAGTGTTGCATATTCAGCCAGATGGCTAGAGATGTTGCTATATAGAATTTGGTAGACGACGACCACACCAACAACAAATCCCATAACTGCCATCAGATTAAACACAAAACCAATAGGCGTTCTTATAGCCCAATAATCTTTTTCAAACTTCACATACTCCTGACGAGTTAAAACCTTGACGTCTTTGGGTAAGTTGGCAATTAAATTTGCTAAAACTTTTTGAATATCGGCACCAGGTTTAAGGGTAATTAAACCTATATCTATTTTGTCTGCTTCCCGATCTGGGATTGTGCGTAGTAAAGTTGAGTAACTAGCTACTAAGTTACCATCAACTCCAAAGGAAACTCCCAGTTTAAAGGTGCCGCCAACCTTCACTCTGTATCCAACGGTTCCATTGAAGCTAAATATTTCAACACTTGCGGGCTTTCCTTTATGAAATTCCTCAGCAATGGGTCCGAACTCTGGCCGAGAAGCACTGTCAAAAAGAACCATATCAGGAAACTTGATTACATCCAAGTTTTGATTGACTTCTGGTAAGTCAAGAACCGGGCTACCTGGGTCAAAGCCAATAACGTATAGTGGATACTTCTGACCAGTTTCGGTATTTTTGAACTTAGCGAAAGACAGATAGACAGGGTTGACTGTCTCTACACCATCAAAACCTAACGCCTGGTATAAACGAACGCGGGGGAAGCTTTGCGTGGAGGTCAAAGCTTTATATTGAGTACTGATTAAAAACAAGTCTCCTCGTAGATGCGAATGTAGTCCGGTAGCGCTGTCATAAAGAGCATCTGAAAAACCGTATTGCATAAACATCAGAATGACGATAAAAGCAATGCCAGCCACAGCCACTAGAAAGCGCACTTTTTGTTTGGCTAGTTGTAGCCAAGCCACGGGAATCTGGAGAATCATCGCCAAACCTCTTGCAATGTGGATTAATAAGGAAGTTTTAAATGCCTTATGTGGAAAGTTGTATCAATTTCGGTTAATTACTTCGGAGCCATTCAATCATATTTTTCTAATCGCTAATGGTTAATGGCTAATAGCAATAAACAATTAACTATTAGCCACCAACAGATCATATGACTATTCAACCGAAAGTATAACCTGTAGTGGCAACAGCTTATTATATGTGAATTGCCACCTGCACCTGTAAGTTAGTTAAGCTTGAAACCATCTGATTATCTGCTGAGCCATCAATCCGAACTCTGACCTTAACCACTTTCTGATCCGTGTCAGATGTGGGATTAATACTCAAGACATCTTGTTGCTTAACTTCCTTGCCGATCTCGACTACTGTTCCCTGTAATTTTGCTGGAAAAGCGGCGCTAGTGATAGTAGCTCGTTGACCTATACGAACTTTTCCAATATCAGTTTCATAGATTTCTGCTGCTGCATACATCTGGTCTGTATGACCCAGCCGAGCAATCCCTTTACTGTCAACAAGTTCTCCAGGTCGGGCATCAATTTTCAAAATCTGGCCGTCTATGGGGGAGCGTACCACCGCTAAATCAGCGTCTGCCTTGGCCTGTTGAGCAGAGGCGATCGCATTGTCAACCTGTGCTTGAGCTGCTTGCACATCTACAGGACGAACCTCAGCCTTTGCGTCTAAGGTGCCTTTGGCCTGCCTGATCTGCTCTTGCAGGGTTTGTACAGTACGTCTCTCGGTAGCTGTGGCTTCATTGAGCTGCTCTCGATAGGTGTCCTCAGCCAAACGCTTACTGTCATAAGCAGAGGCAGAAATTGCACCTTGTTGGTATAACATCTGATTGCGTCGGGACTCTGTTTGGGCATTTTTCAACTGAGCCTCCAAGCGGGCAATTGTTGCCTTTTGTGTAGCCACTTGCCCACTATACTCAGCCTGTAATTGAGCGATTGTGGCCTTTTGAGCGGCAATTTCCCCTGGGGGATTCCCGGCTTTGACCTGATAGAGCTTCGTTTGGCTAACCTTAATTTGTTCTTGAGCTTGCTTGACAGCAGCTAAGCGTTCTTCATAAACGTCAAGAATTGCAATTGGTTGACCTGCACTAACCTTGTCTCCTTCCTTTACCAGTAGTTTCCCGACTCTAACACCCGTAGAGTATTGAGGAGCAGACAGTTTAATAACTTCTCCTTGAGGCTCTAGACGCCCTAAACCAGTAACAGCAATGATAGCAGGAGCCTTCTTTGGAGGAGCTGACGCAGCACGTCCAGAGGTAGCTTGAAATTGGGCAATGCTGTAGAGAGAGACTGCTCCCGCGGGTATAGCCATAGCAACTGCCAGAATTATGGGCCACTGACTTACTGACAAACCTATTGTTTTTAGGGGTGGCTGACTTTCCTTCTGCACCATAATCATTTGTTCCAAATTGCGGTAATTCAAGGTTTAGCGCAGAGATCACCGGACGCACAGCCGAATAATCTCTGCTTGAAGATGACCTTAGTTGGTCATCCTCCAATCGTTGATAAGTATTCACAAAACAGCAATGACTACAGAAAGCTTATTAATCTGCATGAATCAGGAGATTCTAGATTAGCCAGCGCTCTCCCCCTATAAGCTGCCCAGCCCACATGACGAGCTGCAATACCTTACTCTAAGGCTGACTAGCATAGAACAGCCAATGAGGTTTCCTCTAAAAGCGCTTTCGCTCTCTAGCAGTATACCAAACTTTTGGGTTTTGTAAATTTTTTTGGAAAAAATTTGTAATTCTCCAACGAAACGCAACGATTGCAGGGCTCAAGTCCCCAATATGACAGGCTTTTAGCTTGGTTGTCACTCATGGAGATCTCATGTTTAAAGGTCATGTTATGATTTAAAAACGCATATTTCGTAGTTGCGCGTAGCGATTACAAGTTGTTTTGTCAAGGAAAAACCTGATTATGCCTATTGTAGCCATCGATAAGATCGGCGTTGGCCTCAATAGACGCCCTGTTAAGCCGCAAAAAGTCGCTGAGTTGATGGAGTCTATCAAGGCTAACGGACTCTTGAATCCGATCACTATAGATCAGGATTACAAATTAGTTGCAGGACTTCACCGTCTGACGGCTTGTAAGATGCTTGGCCGAGACCGCATTGAGTGCACTGTGATTGCCTACGAAGATGCTGAACGGGCTCGTTTGGCAGAGATCGACGAGAATCTGATCCGCAGCGAGCTCGATACTCTAGAGCGTGGAGAGCTTTGGTTGGAGCGCGAGCAGATTCTAGAAGGATTGAACATGAGGGCTCGACCGGGAGACAACCAGTACACCCGAAAAGGAGGTGAAATCATTTCACCTCCTCTAAAGACAACCTCAGATATCGCCCGAGAAGTAGGATATACCGAACGAACAGTTCAGCAAAATAAGCAGATAGCTAGAAATACTCTTCCAGAAATAAAAGAGCTTATTAAGAGTAAGGAGTGTTGGATATCTAAAAGTACTAAAGCGTTGCTAGAGATCGCTAGAGCTGGCACCAAAGAGCGCGAAGCGGCAGAACAGGCAGAACAGGCAGCACGAGAAGCCAAGGCGAGAGGAGAGCAAGAGGCAGCTGAACAGCAAGATAAAATTGCAGTTGAGGCAAGGTCTCAACAAAAGGAGTTGCAGCTTGCAGCCTTGCGTTATGTATTAGCCCAAAAAGAAGCGAAACCCAAAAAAGCCCCACCACGTAGGGGTCAAAAGCAAGAGGAAGAAAAATCAACTGCTTCTACAGATGCATTGAGTACGAAACCAGGCGACAAGTGGTATCTTGATCGGCACTTGGTTTATTGTGGCGATACCTCTAGCCGTGAATTCATCCAAGACTGCCTGCCATCTTCAGATGTAGAGCTAGCGATCGCGACTCCTGCCCATACCTGGAATCATGATTACTTGGTAGAGCGAGCTAATGTAGTTGCAGTGCTGCTTCTGGAGGGTAATATTCATGAATTTTGCAGGCGTCATCAAATGCCCTTTCGGTTTGAGTTAACAATTGGCAACATATATGTTGCGCTCTTCTCTCGCATGTCCATTTCTCGACCTCAAAGACGTATTGAGATCGAGGGAGTCGAGGGAATAATCGCCTTCCTAGTGGGTTTGTATACAAATCCAAGTAACTTTGTGATTGCCCCTTTTATCGGGGGGGGAGAAGTCCTAATAGCTTGCGAAAAGATGAAGCGGATCTGCTTTGCTGGGGATGAGACGCCAAGACGAGTCAGCCATGCGATCGCACGGTGGCAGGATTGGAGTGAGAAGCAGGCGATCAAGAACTAGCGATAGAT
>CAZZWA010000011.1:6791-20369 GCA_964657555.1 uncultured Microcoleus sp. | reverse complement strand
TATACTGGACTGCATAAAAGTTTTGAGCGGACTCCACATGCTCTATGCTGTGGCATTCCCAGCCCTTAGAGAATAAGGAAATCGGGAAAAGTTTCCCGTTCTCCATTTCCTTTTTTCAAAAGGTGGCGGATAGAGAGAACCCTAAAAACATGGGGCTGCGAAGTCCGATTTCCTCTGAAGATCCCGATCATCAGTCATGGTGATGTTGTATTGCCATAACGTGTTAGACCACAATCTACTATGTTGGGTCTACGTAAATGTATCAGCAAGCTAGCAAAAGTTGAGATCATCTAGTATATTTAGGAAATCGGATTGTAAAGATTCTGTGAAGCTATTAGACGTACAACTTAACCACCGTGTTAATTTACGTAACTAAGACGCTCGTGAAAATGTCGAAACGCTGAACTTTAGTAAGTAGGTTTAAGCTGGCTATGGCGTTCATCAAAGTCGAAAATATAGTCATCAATACTAACTATATTGCCGCTATTAAACTAGAAAGCCAGACTTACTCCGGAGAGAGAAGTATTTCTATCCTGATGGCTACCCCCAAGTTTCCTCTGCTACAGGTTGAAGCAACGTTCCCAGAGCCCTATCATTATGAATGGCTTGATTTTACAGGTAGGGCAGCTAAAGTCCTGCGAGACTACTTCAGTAGTTTTAACAATGTGATTGACCTGCTACCACAACATCAATAGACATCTCCAAAAGTTAAATTCCAGATCAAATAAGACAAGGATTTGAGAGTAAATTTTGGACAGTTCTTAAGAACAATTACCTTGTAGAAATTTCTCTCTAAGGAAATATACACAGTTTTTGGAGCAGGATGGCCTGAACTCATTGTTCTATCAAAATAAAAATTAGTCTATGTCTGCTGGGACTATGGCTATAGCCTTAGCACAGTGGCGATAAGAGGCGAACAATGGTGAGCAGGTAAGGAAATAAGTAGATGGGCTCAAATAAACGTAACTGGTGGGAGCTGCTAATAACTAATAGGTGATTGCCTCACTACCACTCTTCGATTAACAATCTTAGCCGACGTTTATTTACATTCGCCTACTTGCACATAGTTTTCGTAGCAGAATTGACTGAATTCATTAGATTCACTATTGTTCTGCAAAGGTGAAGATTAACCCATGTTTGCTAGTCCGACAGCAATTGCACATATACAGTTGCAAAGCGAGGAGATTCAGATGGTTTTTGTATTAGGATTGACTGAACTTATTGTTTCGCAAAGTGAGAATTAGCCCATGTTTGTTTTTCAGATGACTACTATATTGGTACAGTTGCCAGATGAGGCATGCAATTGTGCAATATCAAGAAGATCTACAGAGTTTTTTGTAGCAGGATTGACTGAACTCATTGTTTCGTAAAAGTGAAGATTAGCCCATGTCTGCTAGTACGATGGCTACTGCCTTAGCACAGTTGCAAGATGAGGTAAGCAATTGTGAACAGGCTTTACTCAAGCTGATAGAAACGAAGAAAATGACATTGACCTCTGAAAAAATGACCTCTGAAAAATCGATGGAAATCCAAACAACCAACGCACATCTGCAACAAACCCCTATTGCCATTATTGGTATGGCTTCTATCTTTCCGGAATCCAGAAATATAGAGGAATATTGGACGAATATTCTTAACAAAGTTGATTGCATCACTGACGTTCCTCCCTCTCGCTGGAATGTAGAAGATTACTACGACCCAGATCCCAGGAAACCGGATAAGACATATTGCAAACGAGGTGGATTTATTCCGGATATGGAGTTAGACCTCATGGAATTTGGGCTTCCTCCTAGCATCTTGGAAGCAACAGATACTTCGCAGTTGTTAAGTTTGGTGATTGCGAAAGAGGCGATGGAAGATGCGGGCTACGGAGAATCTCGGGAGTTTAATCAAGAGCGTACCGGGGTAATACTGGGTGCAGCACTATCAAGGCAATTAGGTGAACCACTCGGTGCGAGGTTACAGTACCCCGTTTGGGAGAAAGTTCTGAAAAGCAGTGGATTATCCGATGAGGATACGCAGAAGCTGATCGAGAAAATGAAACTAGCATACGTTCAGTGGGAAGAAAACTCTTTCCCTGGTCTGCTTGCTAACGTCATCAGCGGACGGATTGCCAACCGCCTAGATTTTGGGGGGACAAACTGCGTAGTCGATGCAGCTTGTGCCAGCTCGTTAAGTGCCCTATCAATGGCGATCAGCGAGCTAATTGAGCGTCGGTGCGACATGATGCTCACTGGGGGAGTTGACCCTGACAACTCTATTTTTTCTTACATATGTTTCAGCAAAACGCCTGCTGTCACAAAGAGTGAAAATGTCAAACCTTTCGATGCAGATTCTGATGGAATGATGCTGGGTGAAGGCATTGGTATGTTGGTGTTGAAGCGCCTTGAGGATGCCGAACGAGACCAGGACAGAATCTATGCAGTGATCAAAGGAATTGGCACCTCTAGTGATGGCCGCTTCAAAAGCATATATGCGCCTCGTCAAGAAGGGCAAGTCAGAGCATTGCGTTGTGCTTATGAGAGAGCAGGCATTTCGCCTGCTTCTGTCGGCCTCATTGAAGCACATGGCACAGGCACCAGTGCTGGAGACCCGACGGAATTTGCAGCTATAAAAGACTTTTTCGGCGAAAATAATGTCGAAAAGCAACAAATTGCGATCGGCAGTGTCAAGTCGCAGATTGGACATACAAAAGCTGCAGCAGGCGCGGCGAGTCTAATCAAAATGGCTCTGGCCCTACACCATAAAGTCTTACCTCCTACAATTAACGTTACCAAGCCGCATCCTAAACTTGGCATTGATGACTCACCATGTTATTTGAACACGGAAACCAGACCATGGCTGCGGCAAGCAGAGTCAGAGCCAAGACGTGCCGGGGTAAGTTCTTTTGGCTTTGGTGGTACGAATTATCACGTTGTCCTGGAAGAATACCAAAGCGAACACGATCGCGCCTATCGTTTACACAACTCTGCTGAGACAGTGCTGCTATGTGCACCAACGCCCGAAGAGTTGTTAACTCGGTGTGAATATGTCTTGCGTCAGTTGCAATCCGATGACAGAGACCAGCATTATGCAGAACTGATCGATTGCTGTAAATCTTTAGAAATTCCTGTCACAAATGCCAGAGTGGGGTTCGTGGCCAATTCTTTGGCAGAGGCGTGCAACTTGTTGCAGACCAGTATTGACTGGCTAAGAAACAAGGCGCAGGCAGAATCATGGGAGCATCCCCAAGGGATTTACTACCGTAAAGCTGGGATTGCTCCCCAAGGGAAGGTTGTTGCTCTATTTTCAGGACAAGGCTCTCAATATCTAGAGATGGGTCGGGAACTCGTGATTAACTTTCCTGACTTGCGGCAGGCTTATGGTTGTGTGGACAGCCTTTTGAGCAAAGACGGTTTGAAGCCTCTCTCAGAGATAGTTTTTCCTCGTCCTGTGTTTGATAAAGCGCAAAAGAATGCCCAGGCTGAAGCGTTGCAGCGTACCGAATATGCTCAGCCAGCCATTGGAGTTCTCAGCGTCGGTCTGTACAAGATATTGCAACATGCCGGATTCAAGCCCGATTTTATTGCAGGCCACAGTTTCGGAGAGCTGACAGCTCTTTGGGCTGCCGAAGTTTTAAGCGACGAGGATTACTTTTTCCTGGTCAAAGCTAGAGGTCAAGCCATGGCTGCGCCTCAAGACCCGAATTTTGATGCAGGAGCCATGCTGGCTGTGAAAGGGAATGTCAGCAAGGTTGAAGAAGTCGTAAAGAATTTCCCCCAAGTTACTATCGCTAATCTGAATTCCAGCAATCAGGTGGTATTGGCAGGAGCCAAGCCGGAAATAGCCAAGGTGCAGGAGACTTTAAATAAGCAAGGGTTTTCTGCGATCTTGCTACCTGTTTCAGCAGCGTTTCATACACCGCTTGTTAGCCATGCGCAGAAACCCTTTGCTCAAGCAATTGAGCGAGTTACCTTCAAAAAGGCGACAATCCCAGTTTATACCAATGTCACTGGAAAATGTTATCCGTCTGAACCCGAAGCCATTCAGAAGCTCCTGAAAACACATCTACTCAATTCGGTGTTTTTCAAAGATGAGATCGAAAATATCTATGCTGAGGGTGGTTATTTCTTCATTGAGTTCGGACCCCGGAACATTCTCACCAATCTGGTGAAAGAGACTCTTGGCAATAGACCTCATTTAGCTGTGGCCATGAATCCTAGTCGTCAAGAGGATAGCGATCGCCAAGTGCGGAAAGCTGCTATGCAGTTACGTGTAGCGGGTTTATCTTTGAAAAACTTAGATCCCTACAAAGTTGAGCGGAAAGCACCCAAACCTAAGAAGAAAAAGGCTTTGAATGTTTATATCAATGGACATAACTATGTGTCAGATAAAACAAAAATGGCCTTTGAAAAAGCTTTGCAAGATGGGTATAAAGTCAAGCTGACTGCCAACAAACTCGAAGAGATTCCCACCAACCCAGCGATTGTGTCCGCATCTATGACCAATACCATAGATACGGCTCAGGCAAAACCTGTAGCAGTTGCAGTTCCACCAGCGCCTGTAGCAGTTGCGACTCAAAGAACACCGGAACTTAAAATACAACCAAAGCCGGAACTTCCTGTAATGAATTATCAACGTGTTTTAGACAGCTTAGAGTATACTCTGGCACAGTTCAATCACCATCAAAGTGACCTCTTACATGTCCACGAACAATCTCTAAACCATCAGATAGAATATACCAAAACCTTCTTCCATCTGATGCATCAGCAGAACTTATTGTTCGGAAATGGTAAATCTGCTCAAAATGGGCAAATCAAGCCAGTTGCATTAGAGAGCGCAGAACGCAGCATCATGCGGTTTCACGATCATCAAGCTGAAACCCTGCGCATCCACGGGCAATATCTGAACTATCAGATGGAATACGCCAAAAACTTTTTCCAATTAATACAGCAACAGTATAAGCTGCTAATAACTGACGGCTCCACTGCTAGCTATGTAATACCGACTCAGGTGGCAGCACCCGTTGTCAGCTATCAGGATAGTCCTGTTGCTCTGCCTACTGCTAAAGAAACAACACCCGCTAAACAAGAGAGCCCAACTCCGATCACAACCGCACCCGTTGCTGTACCTGTACCTGCCAGAGAGCCTGTAACCAGCCGCGAACTAGTGTACAGCAATGGTTCCAGCAATGGCTCCAGTAACGGTTCTAAGAAAGAATTAAAACCGATTCAAGAAAGCTTAGTAGCGATCGCGCCAAGCATCAGTGACCTAGCACCCGCACAGCCTGAGCCAAAAGCCACCGTAGCATCCCCGCCACCTATAGCTATCGATTTTGCGGCCCTGAGTCAAACTCTGCTGACCATCGTCAGTGAGAAGACCGGCTATCCAGTTGAGATGCTGGAACTGGACATGGACATAGAGGCAGATTTGGGGATTGATTCCATCAAACGCGTTGAAATTCTCGGAGCCCTACAGGAGATCTACCCCGATTTGCCTAAGCCAGAGAATCCTGAAGAACTAGCAGAACAGCGTACCCTCGGTCAAATCGTAGACTACATACGGACTCTTAGCCCCTCGACCCCTCAAGCTCTGTCTGCAAGCGTAGCGCCAATATTTGAAGTGCCAGTGCCACTAGCTGTAACTAGCCCAGAGCTAGTTGCCAGCGATAGCGTACTAGTTCCAGCGAGTTCAGTAGCAGTTGCCCAACCTGAGTTAACTGCGATAGCAGTGCCACTAGCTGTAACTAGCCCAGAACTAGTTGCCAGCGATAGCGTACTAGTTCCAGCGAGTTCAGAGGCAGTTGCCCAACTTGAGTCAACAGCAACAGTAGCGCCTCTACCATCAGTCAACATTGATTTTGCTGAACTGAGTCAAACTCTACTAGGCATCGTTAGTGAGAAGACCGGCTATCCAGTTGAAATGCTGGAACTGGACATGGACATAGAGGCAGATTTGGGGATTGATTCCATCAAACGCGTTGAAATTCTCGGGGCCCTACAGGAGATCTACCCCGATTTGCCCAAGCCAGAGAATCCTGAAGAACTGGCAGAACAGCGTACACTTGGTCAAATCGTAGGGTTTATCGAGCAGACATTTGACTCTGCTAAAAAAAAACCATCTCTCTCTCCTTCCCAGCTGAGCTTGAGCCCCTCCCAACGGACTTTGGTAGCCAGCAGCTCGATCTAAGTCGCAATGGTTTGCGCCGTCAGGTCAGACTCAAACCCCTGCCTGTGCCCGATATTTTGGATTTCACCCTACCGGAAAACTACATTGGCTTGCTTACCGATGATGGCTCCCTGACCACCGCTAAGTTAGCCCAGTCTCTAACAGAGCGCGGATGGAAAGTGGTTGTCTTAAGTTTTCCCCAGTCCCTGATTGCCGAACGGTCAGCTTTACCCACAGGAATCACTCGGATTGTGCTTGAAGATATGAGCGAAGAGCACCTGAAACAACAGTTAGCAGCAATCGCGAACACCTATGGTGCGATTGGCGCTTTCATTCATCTCAATCCTGTATTTCAAGCCAGTCAGAACAGTGGAATTGTCTATAGCGATGTGGAAAAGGCGATCGTCAAGCATGTCTTCCTCTTAGCCAAACATCTCAAAAAATCGCTCACTGAAGCAGCACGTGCAGGACACAGTTGTTTTTACAGCATTGCTCGTCTTGACGGAGAGTTTGGTCTTGGACGTCAGGTAGACTTTGGCCCGATCAGTGCTGGTTTGTTCGGATTGACCAAAACCTTAAACTTTGAATGGGAAGCCGTGTCTTGTCGGGCGATCGATCTGAGTTCTGATTTTGATGCTGAGCAGTCAGTACAGTACATCATCGCCGAGCTTCACGACCCCAATCGCTATATTGCTGAAGTTGGCTATAGTTTACGGGAGGGACGCACCACTCTCATCAGTGAGCCATCCATCTCATGAGGAGCAATTCACTGATAGAGTAGCAGGGAGCTTAATTAGCTGTTCCACAGTTCAATTGCATAGTCGTTGGGGCTGGTAGTAAGTAGTAGATAACTCACTAGCTCAACTTGTCTACCTCTTACCCTACTATCCATTACCAGCCTCACCCCAATTGTGCAAACTAGATGTGGAGCAGCTTACCAATTTGCCATAGAGGTGCATGGAATACTGGTATGCAGTACTCACCCTACGCCCACCACATCTGCACAAACCTTAAAGCATAAACTCCCAATGCTGGAGGACAACAAAAAATCTGATACCAAGTTGCATTCAAAGGAATTATTTTCCTAGTATCCAATTCTACAAAGGAACGCAACTTTGTCTGAGCTTAAGGTGTAACTGAAATCGCTAACTCTGTATTTGGCTGCAATTGGATGCAAACGCTTTTGTTATGAAGCCTTGTGCAGAGTTGCATTTAATTAAACTTCAAATTAACCAGAAGAGGAGGATCTACCATGCAAACAGTGATGCAAAAAGTCAAGATTAGTCCATCTTCTGTTTTTCTTGTCAGTGGTGGTGCAAAAGGCATTACTGCTCAGTGTGCGATCAGGCTAGCGCAACGCCAACCTTGCAAATTCATTCTCCTAGGGCGTTCAGCAATAGTGGAAGCTGAGCCCAATTGGGCTAGGGATTGTTTTGATGAATTTGAATTGAAAAGACGCATTATGCAAGATATCTCCGCCACAGGGGAGAAGCCTATACCTGCGAAAGTCCAAAAGGTATTTAATTCTCTTTCGTCCAGCCGAGAAATCAAAGCAACGCTACAGGCTATTGGACAAGCAGGAGGTCAGGTAGAGTACATTAGCGTAGATGTGACTGATGCTCTGGCCTTAAAGGAGAAAGTGGCAGCTGTCGTTGAGCGCGTGGGTGCAATCACGGGCATCATCCACGGAGCTGGAAATTTGGCTGATAAGTTGATTGACAAGAAAACAGAACAGGATTTTGAATCTGTTTATACAGCCAAAGTCAAGGGTCTAGAAAATATACTAAATTGTGTAAGCATCGGTCAGCTTGATTATTTAGTTCTATTTTCTTCTGTAACAGGCTTTTACGGAAACATTGGTCAGTCAGACTACGCTATTGCCAATGAAATTCTTAACAAATCAGCTCATTTGGTAAAGCGACATTATCCCAATTGCCATGTAGTTGCTATCAATTGGGGGCCCTGGGATAGTGGGATGGTGACCCCGGAATTAAAGAAGGCTTTTACTGAGCGCAACATCGAAATTATTCCTGTCGAAGCTGGGACAGAAATGCTGGTTAACGAACTAAATGCTGCTAATCATGCAACTACACAGGTTGTGATTGGCAGTCCATTGGTTCTGCCAGCCACCGGGTTAAAGCCCGTCATGCAGACATATTGTATCCGCCGTAAGTTGACTCTAGAAGCTAATCCATTTTTGCACGATCATGTGATTGCTGGTAATCCTGTTCTACCAGCCACTTGTGCCATGTCCTGGATGATCAATGTTTGCGAACAACTCTATCCTGGATACAAATTTTTTAGTTGCACAAACTTCAAAATATTAAAAGGGATTGTTTTTGATCAAGCTCTAGCTAGTGAATACATTCTAGAACTGAAGGAAATTGCCAAGACCGATTCTGGTGAAATAGAATTTGAAGCGAAGATCTGGAGTAAAACCCAAACAGAAAAACTTCGCTATCACTACACTGCTCAACTAAAGCTTGTAAGACAAATTCCTCTAGCTCCAAATTACCATTCATTAAACTTGGATATAGATCAAAAAATCACTGATTCTGATCAAGCTTTTTATGAAAGCAATGGCCGCTTCAAATTATTTCACGGAGCTTCTTTCCAAGGGGTAAAAAATGTCCTAAATATTACCAGTGAAAAAATAACCGTTCAGTGCACTTGGCCTACTTTGGGAGAACGGCAACAGGGGCAGTTTCAATCACAAACTTTTAATCCCTTCCTTGCTGATATTCAGAGCCATGCTATATGGATTTGGTTACAGTATTTCCATCAGCAAATTTGTTTGCCCTCCCAAACACCAAAATTTGAAATATACGCAGATATTCCTTGCGGCGAACCTTTTTATGTTTCCACGGAAATCAAGTCTAAAACAGACATTAATGTGGTTGCCGATTTTATCACCCACAATCGTCAAGGACAAATATACTCGCGCTTACTTGGTGGAAAGGCAACTATTTTCTCTTGGGACTATTGACGTTTAAATAGCTGGTAAATAGCCAGCTAGATCAATAGGAAATCCGAATTATGTCACTAAAGCTATCAGCACTAGGAAAGCAAAAATGGAAAAAATAGCAATTATTGGACTCTCGTGCCTCTTTCCCGATGCCAAAAACCCTGAAGAATTCTGGCAGAATATTATCGACCAAAAAGATTCGACATCATCAGCAACAATAGAGGAAATAGGAGTAGAACCTACAAATTTTTACGAACCCAATAAAGGAAACCCAGATAAAACCTACTCACTGAAAGGCGGATATATTCGCAACTTTAGGTTTGAGCCAACTGGATATAGTCTGCCTCCAGAAGTTATTGAAGGTTTAGATCCTATCTTTAAAGGAGCACTTTACGTTGCTAAGCAAGCTTTAGAGCATAGTCACTATTTAGGAAACGAACAGGTTCTCTCACGTTGTGGCGTCATCCTGGGTAATCTTTCTTTTCCCACTAAGTTCTCCCATCAACTATTCACACCAATTTATCAACAGGCTATTGAGCCTGCGGTCAGAGAGCTTTTAGAGAATGCTAACTTTCAGTTAGCAAGTTCTCCGATATCTGGTAAAGTGCCTCTATACAATGGGGTGATTTCTGGTTTATCGTCGGCGATAGTCGCTCAAGCCCTTTCTCTTTCCGGCATCAACTTTACTCTAGACGCTGCTTGTTCATCTTCACTCTATGGGGTGAAACTAGCATCTCACTACCTGTTATCACACAAGGCCGATCTCATGTTAGCTGGAGCCATTAGCTATGCCGATCCCCTGTTCATTCGGATGTTGTTTTCCGGTCTCCAAGGCTACCCTGAAAACGGCATCAGTTGCCCCTTAGATAAGTTATCTAAAGGTCTGACTCCAGCAGACGGAATGGGTATGGTCGTGCTGAAACGGTACAATGATGCAATTAGAGATGGCGATAAAATTCACGCCCTAATCTGTGGTAATGGGCTATCGAATGATGGTAAGGGAAGGCACCTACTGAGTCCAAATCCGCAAGGACAACTTCTTGCTTTTAAGAGAGCATATGACGAGGCAGGAATGAGTCCAAGAAATATCGATTATCTAGAATGCCATGCTACTGGCACTCCCCTTGGAGATACAACCGAGATTAACACGACAGATGCTTTCTTCAGTCAGGATCAAGCATCTCCTCTAGTGGGTTCTGTCAAAGCTAATGTTGGACACTTACTGACTGCTGCCGGTATGGTCAGCATGATTAAAGTTATTTTGAGTATGTCCAAGGAGCTGATCCCACCGACAATTAATTTAACCGAGCCTATCAGTTCCCCAAACAACGTGATTACAAAGGAGCGAATCGTTACATCTGCTACTCCTTGGCCTCACAACGGCTCGCTTAAACACGCAGCCATCAGTGCCTTTGGCTTTGGTGGAAACAACGCACATTTAATTCTTGAGCAACCCAGCAACATGGACCCAACTACTAATTCCGCTCCAGTCGTGATTGAGCCAGTTCCGCCCACAAAAATCGCTATTGTAGGCATGGATGCCTTGTTTGGTTCATGCGATGGATTGGATGCTTTTGATCGCAGTATTTATGATGGAACTCAGCATTTTATTCCCCTACCTCCTCGTCGATGGAAGGGAATAGAAGAGCAACCGGAATTGCTCAAACGCTATGGCTTTGAAGATGGTGAAGCACCCAATGGTGCCTACATTAAAGATTTTGAAATTGATACTTTACATTCCAAGATCCCGCCTAATGAGGTGGAAACAATAAACCCTCAACAACTGTTAATTCTCAAGGTCGCTGACCGGGCCCTGAGAGATGCAGGACTTAGTCAAGGTGGAAATGTGGCCGTGCTCGTCGCTATGGAAACAGAGCTTTCTGTGCATCAGCTTCAGCAAAGATGGAATCTATCCTGGCAGGTGAAAGAAGGTCTGAATCAAACAGGCAACTCCCTACCCTCTGACCAAATTTCTGAACTGGAAACTATTGTCAAAGATAGTCTCCACCATCCAGCACAAACCAGTGAATATCTGGGTTACATCGGCAATGTCATGACCAGCAGAATTTCCGCTCTATGGAATTTCACTGGCCCTTCATTCACAGTTAGTGCTGGAGAAAATTCTGCCTTCAAAGCTCTAGAGGTAGCACAAATGCTACTGACGGCTGGGGAAGTAGAGGCTGTTGTTGTTGGTGCTGTAGATCTGGCTGGCGGAGTCGAAAATGTCTTGTTACGAAATCAATTAGCCAGAATCAACACGGGCGTAAATACTCTAGGCTACGACCAGAAAGCAAATGGTTGGACAGCAGGCGAAGGTGCTGGAGCTGTTATTTTAAAGCGCCTTGATGTAGCAAAGCAGCAGCAAGACCGCATCTATGCTGTAATTGATGCCATTAGTTTGGTGCAGGAGCGTGCTGATCCAGCAAAGGTAAATAGCTTCCCGCAGCCGCCTTTAGCTGAAACTGTCGCGCAAGCATGCCAAAAGGCTTTCGCCCAAGCAGAAGTGCAACCGGCAGACATTGGCTACATGGAAGTTTTTGGCAGTGGGATAACTCGGGAAGATCGGGCGGAAATTGCCGGTTTAATCCAAGCTTATCAAACTCCCGAACCAGAATTAAGCTGTGCGATCGGCAGTATCAAGGCTAATATCGGCCATACCTTTGCTGCTTCAGGGATAGCAAGCTTAATCAAAACTGCGCTCTGCCTATATCATCGGTATCTTCCCGTAACTCCCCAATGGTCTGGCCCTAAAAGCCCAGAGGTTTGGCAGGGTAGCCCTTTTTATGTCACGACTGAATCAAGGCCGTGGTTTTTCAACGCAGAATTACCCAAGAGAGTAGCCGCTATTAACGGCCTGGGTCTGGATGGGACTTGTGCACATTTAATCTTGTCAGAGGAACCGAGCCACAGAGACTCTAGCAGTAGCTATTTAGAGGGCTCACCTTTCTATCTTTTCCCAATTGCTGCTGGCGATCGCACGGCTTTACTAGATCGGCTCGCGGATCTACAACAAACTATCGAAGATTGCTCTTCTCTATCTGCTGCTGCCAGCCAAAACTTTGCCTTTTTTCAGAAGTATAAAGAGGCAACTTACACACTATCGATTCTGGGACATAATAAAGATGAACTAAAGCAGGAGATCCAGCGCGCCCTCAAGGGTGTTGCTAATGCTTTTGATACAGGTAAAGACTGGCAAACTCCTGTAGGCAGCTATTTCACTGCCAAACCCTTGGGGAAACAGGGTACCGTTGCTTTTGTCTATCCCGGTTTATTCAATTCTTATATTGGATTAAGCCGGAATAACTTGAGGTTATTTCCCAAACTTTGGGAACTTGTAAGAACCGTGATCACCGATCTAGGTTCATTCTTTGGGGAAAAGCGTGTCTTTCCCAGAAGCTTAAATTTATTGTCAAGGAGGCAGTTAGAAACCCTGGAGCAGCAACTGCTAAATGATTCAGATGCAATGCTCGGTTCTGGAGTCTGCATTTCCGTAGGGTTGACTGCAATTATGCAGGATTATTTTCAAGTTCGGCCTCAATCTACTTTTGGGTATAGCTTGGGTGAATTGAGCATGCTGTGTGCTCAATCTGTCTGGGCTAATTACGATCAAGGTATCAGTAGTTTCAACTCATCGCCGATCTTTAGCACTCGGTTATCTGGCTTTAAGAATGCAGTCCGCGAACATTGGGGATTACCCCAATTACAGGACGGTGAAAAGACAGATTTTTGGAGCACATACATTCTCATGACTCCGGCAACTCAAGTTATTGAATGCCTGAAACATGAGAACCACGTCTATCTAACGCATGTCAACACACCCAAAGAAGTGGTGATCGCTGGTGACTCACGCGCTTGTCAGAAGGTCATTCAAACCTTGAATTGCGATGCTTTCCCTGTCCCCTTCGATTACGTACTTCACTGCGAGGCTATGAGTTCTGAGTACGATGAACTCGCTAAACTGAACACCTTACCGATTCTCAATGTACCAGAGACAGTTATCTATTCCGCAGCCGAGTATCAACCCATTACCATTGAAAGTCATTCTATTGCTCACAACATTGCCAAAGGTCTCTGTCAACAACTTGATTTTTCCCGGCTCATCAACCGAGTCTACCAGGACGGTGTCAGAATATTTGTCGAGGCAGGTGCTGGCAGCACCTGTTCTAGATGGATTGGTGAAAACCTCAAGAATAAAGAGCACCTGACCGTATTCCTAAATCAAAGAGGTGTAGATGAGCATACTGCTATTGTCAAAGCATTAGCAAAGCTGGTTAGCCACCAGGTTTCTTTAGATTTGTCGCCACTGTATTGTCAGGCGCAAGAAAGTAGTCCTCAACGCAAGTCTGTTTTAAAAACTATAACTTTGGGTGGTAACCGGATTAGTTCTACAATTTTGAGCTACAAAGACAAAAAAGTCTTCTTCAAAAAGCTATCTTCAGACGCCCCCATTCAAAAAGCTGCACAAT
>CAZZWA010000011.1:0-6691 GCA_964657555.1 uncultured Microcoleus sp. | reverse complement strand
CTTCTCCTAAAGAGATATCTCCAGACTCCCAGACTCAAGAAGCTGCACAAACGCAGCAGACAATACCAAACTTAATGACATCTGAACTAGTAACTTCTCCTATGATGCAAAACCCCAGATTTTCCCTTGAAAATGGTGCTAAAAGTATCGTGAATAACAGTTTTTCTCCTCCACAGGAAATACCATACGAGGAGCATAAAACTATGCAGGAAAATAACCAGCAATTCCTCGCTTCAGACCCAACAACTTACAAGTTTGCTCACGAATTATACCTGCCTGACCTACACAGCCCTCATTATCAACACCTGAATACGAATAATTCTCGCATAACCAAAGCTCATGCTGATTTTCTACAGGCTCGCCAAGAATCTTTAAAGCAAATCAGCGAAATAATTCAGCTCCAGGTAGCTTTATCACAGCAAATGCTAGAGTCATAATCTTTGAAAAAACAGCAATAGACATTTGTTGAATTACTAACTTGAGGAAGGTCAGTATAAAAGTTGAGAGCAAAATTTCTGACCATCTGCTAACTGAATAGGAGAACGAAAAGAAGTGAGTACTGTAGATTCGACCCTGAATAAGCACGATAATGGAACCCAAATTTTTGGTGGTTCTCAAAATTCAACTCTGGCTGGAAAGGGTTTTTTAGACGGTGTATCTTTTGATGAGGCAGGCATTAAGGCTAGATTACTGGAGCTAAATAAACCCTGTTATGTAGTCAGGGTTGAAGGACGGCTCGGTGTAACGAATGAAGGCTATTGGAATCCTTCCGAAAGCGGCACAGCAGCACAAGTGGAAATGCTGATGGCTGTGCCACCACTGCCGCTCCAACAGTTAGGCGATCCAAGTTTTCTATCCTCTCATAGAGTGAAATTTGCCTATGCCACTGGCTCAATGGCTGGCGGTATCGCCTCTGAGGAAATGGTTATTGCTCTTGGAAAAGAGGGAATTTTGGGCTCGTTTGGTGCTGGGGGATTAAGTCCTGCCCGTGTTGAAGCAGCTATTAAATGTATTCAACAAGCCCTACCTCAAGGTCCCTATGCTTTTAACTTGATTCACAATCCACATGAACCTGCTATTGAACGCGGAACAGTTGATTTGTATCTCAAATATGGCGTTAGAACCATAGAAGCTTCTGCATTTCTAGACTTAACTCCCAACATTGTCTACTATCGGGCGGCTGGACTGAGTCTTTCTTCAGCAAATCAAATTGAAATCAAAAACAAGATTATTGCTAAAATCTCAAGGAGAGAAGTCGCCACTAAATTTCTTCAGCCCGCTTCGATAAAAATTCTCAAAGAACTCGTTGAGCAAGGGCTAATCAGTGAGTTACAGGCAACTCTCGCAGAAAAAGTGCCCATAGCTGATGATATTACTGTAGAAGCAGATTCTGGCGGACATACAGACAATCGGCCTCTGGTTTGTCTCCTGCCTTCTATCCTGGAATTGAGAGATGAAATTCAGAATAAATACTGCTACGAGCAACCCATTAGGGTTGGAGTAGCAGGAGGGATTGCCACTCCACAATCTGCCTTAGCTGGCTTTATGATGGGCGCTGCCTATGTTATGACTGGCTCTATTAACCAGTCCTGCATTGAAGCCGGAACTTCCTCTCATACCAAGCAATTGCTGGCTCAAGCTGAGATGGCAGATGTGATGATGGCTCCGGCAGCAGATATGTTTGAAATGGGGGTAAAACTTCAGGTTCTTAAAAGAGGAACCCTTTTTCCTGTGCGAGCGCAGAAACTGTATGAGCTATATAAAACTTATGACTCGATTGAAGACATTCCTATCCAGGAACGAGAGAAGTTAGAAAAACAAATCTTCAAAAAGAGCCTTGATGACATTTGGGAGGGTACTGTAGCTTATTTATCTAACCGAAGTCCCGAAAAAATCTCCAGGGCAGCCAGCAATCCTAAGTTTAAGATGGCTCTTATTTTCCGCTGGTATCTAGGATTGTCATCCCGCTGGTCTAGCTCTGGAGAAAAAGACAGAGAAATTGATTATCAAATCTGGTGTGGGCCAGCAATGGGCGGCTTTAATGACTGGGTGAGAAATTCTTATCTGTCTATTCCCAACAATCGGAAAGTCGTTGATGTTGCTAACAATATCATGACTGGCGCTGCATTTTTATACCGGATGCAAAGTTTAAAAATCCAGGGACTACAAATGCCAGCTCACTACAGTCAGTATCGTCCAGTTCCTTTTACTTCAGAGGTGTAAAAATGAGTAAGATAACTGCAAAACATTCTTATAATGCCCAAGAGCTTCAAATCTGGCTAGTATCTCACATTTCCGAGCTGCTAGGAGTTAAAGCTAGTGAGATAGATGTCCGAAAGCCTTTGGACAGTTACGGCTTAGATTCAGCACAGGCAATGCTGCTTGCTAGTAAAGCACAGAAATTACTTGGATTTCAGCTATCTCCTATGCTGCTGTGGCATTACCCTACTATTGAGTCGCTTGCTCAGCGCTTAGCTGAAGAATTTGAGGTTTCTGAGTCAGAGACTCTCGAACTTTAAGTGCTGAAGCTATTGAGTAACTTCATAAAAAACGGCGAGGAAGCTCCTGCACTTCTAGCCAGGGGATAAATCGCCGTCCGCCGTTTTGTTTGTTGTTGATGGCATGAACCCTGAACGAGAATCCCTCGCACAAAGCACGGGGGATTGCATAACATTTTGATAAAGATTGGAAGATTCTAAAACTATGAACGTATCCGAGTTTTTGACAAACCTCACTCAGCAAGGTGTTCAACTGTGGGTCGATGACGATAAACTAAGTATTCGTTCTCCAAAAGGGGTACTGACACCAGAAGTACATACGCAACTGACAGATCATAAGGTGGAGATTCTAGAGGCTCTACGCGAGCTGGATGTCGCTACTAAATGCACTCCTGTTCCCTTCACTCATGGACTAAGTCTGCAAACAATGGGTCGTTTAATTGGTGGATTTGTCGATAAATCAACTGGAGGGTGTAAATCACCAACTATTGATCCTATAACTATGGCTCAAAAGCTAACAGTGACATTTAGACCTTTACCTAAAAGATATAGGAATGAAGAAATTGTTAGATTTAGGGAGGAGTTGAAAATCAAGCTTCAGGAGTATGGAGTTAAAGTTCTACCTTGGCATCAAGCAACAACAGAATTTCGGTATGAAATAACTATACCTGTAGTTGGATGGAAGAAAAGCCTTAAAAAGAGGGTAGTTAGATCAGGAGTTGACGCAGTTATTGATGTTGAAAGACCTTCTTCTATAAGAAGTAGATCGGAGATATTTGCAGCAGAAAATCTGTATAAAATATATTCTCGCTTTATCCATCAAGAAATATCAGTTCCGAGAATCGCTATGTTGACGGCTTGGGCTGAAGAGCATGCAGCCAAATACATTGAAGATCCTACCAGCACTCAAGTGATTATTATCACGGAACTAGACAAGGAACTGGTCAACCCTCAACTACCCTACCAAGAGAAGATAAAAATTGGTTTAAACACCCTAGTCAGGACATTTTCAGAGATTGTACTCGGGGTTTCTAAAACAAATATTTCCATTTTGAACATGAATCTTTCAGATTCAATAGTGTCTAAGGATGAACTGGAAAAATTTGTAATAAACTCACTAATTCCGAAAATCTTTGTTCCCATAATGCCACTGCCGCTGAACAGATTCGAGATAGAAAAGTACGATCCTCTCCAGTCTAGCTATGCGGAAAAATTAGTTATTTTAGGAAATGAGCTTGCACAAACCAATTTATTTCCTGCTGGATCGAAGATCAGTCAGTTGATTAGAAGAAAGTCTCATAGAGACATTGTCAACGTCATCATGAATGGGAGAACTGGTGTCTCATATGGCTTTGTCGCTTATGCTGAACCACCACAATACGTAGGAGAGATAGAGATAACTGAGCCTGAGTGGGAAAATTTATTTCCTGTGGAGGGATTCAGTATTGATGAAGTCCGTCAGAATGAAATAGGTAGACGCTACGTAAAAACCAGAATAGGGGAAAAAGATGTATTTAAGCAGATTCCTGATATCTGGATTGTCAGCTCTCGTTCAGGCTCCAATAAAACAGAGCTGAATCTTGAGAGCGACATCCTCAGAATTGGTTTGAAAGAAACACTATTTCTACAAATGCCGCAGGGAGTCGATTCAAGCATAGTAGATATAAAACCTTCTTACGACCTCTATGTCATGCTTGGTATAGCTCTTTCGGCAGCTTTATATGCACCGGAATTAATTAAAAATGGTGCACCAATTGTCCATTTTCACGGCTACCCGTCACCTGATTGGTTTGGCTTGAATGAATATTGCACTGGAATTCATAATCCCTCAGTACCTTGTGGAACATATGAATCAGGAGTGTTCAATTTTCTAGGCATTTCTGGTCTGGCGGAACAACAGGTTGACAATATTGCCTTGGTTGGTTTAATAGAACCAGATCACGGTACAAATATTATCGCTCGTGATTTAGATCATCTCCTAGAAAGACTGAAAGTCGGGAGAGAAAAGGGGCAAATTGAACTAGGTGGAAAGCATTTTGCCTCTCTCAAGGCGATCGGGAGCGATCGCTAAATTCTTCACCAACTCTTAGATACTTGGGTAAGCTTCCAGGGTTAATTGTGCCTAGGGAGTCGGTGAACGAGTCGGCGCTCATTTTTTCATTCTGTTTGTGAGGTAAAAGAAATATGACTGCGACTTTCTCAAACTACAGTCCTAGTAAGTCACTTGCTTCATCTCAATGTCACCCAGAAAAAACAAGTAAGCAGCGCCTTGATTGTTTAATTTGCCACCACCACATCGCTCCAAACAATCGAGCCGCATTTGTAGCATTTCCATGTAACGTACGCGCATTTGCAGGTGAGATGTTCAATGTTTGGCAATGTCCCGGTTGCAGGTCGATTCATTGTCTAGATGTTGTCGATCTCCCACACTACTACGCAAAATATCCTATTGCCAAGGCAGAATTGACATGGCCATTTCGGTTAATTTATGGGAATCTATGCAAACAACTGACAAGGCATGGGTTTTCTAAGACACACTCACTGCTCGATTATGGCTGCGGTAACGGCATATTTGTCAAGTATCTGCGACAACGCGGCTTTACCAATTCTTATGGATATGACCCTTACGCACCAAAAGAAGGCTTTGGCAGTCGGGCAATTCTCCAGCAAGGACCGTTTGATTATATCTTGCTCCAAGATGTTATTGAACATGTTGAAGATCCCAATGCACTATTGTATCAGTTAGACGCCCTTCTTGCTCCTGGTGGTTATATTCTGATCGGTACACCAAACGCAGCCAATATCAACCTCAGCAAACCTAACATATCCGATTTCTATAACGAGGTGCATGTCCCCTATCATCTTCATCTCTACACTCGCGAATCTCTCAACTCCTTGGGGTGTCGTCAAGGGTGGGAGTCTGTAGATTTCTTCGGCAAGCCATATCACGATACACTTTGGCCTGGCCTGAACGCTCGCGCCTGGAACGAGTACCAACGCCTTTTAGACGGTACATTAGACGCTCTTTACAAATCAGTCAAACTATCGAAAGCGTTGGCCTCTTACAGATTTATATTCTACGCGGCGTTCGGCTATTGGCTTAGCTTCCGAACTGGGATGGCCATGATGTTTCGCAAAAGTGTCTGAATTCAACCTTAAGTACAACTCAACCTTATGAATTTCCAAAACAAAACTCTCCTCATTACTGGAACTGACGACTATTTCAGCTTACGAGTCACTGAGCTAGCCCAAGCACAGGGGATGAAAGTTCGCGAGTTGAAGCATTCTCAAGAGCGGGCCAAAAAATCACAAAATCCAGCCGCTGAGGTGATTGTTGGTAGTGTTACCGATCCTGCTACTGCTGAACAGGCTTGCCAGGGGGTAGACATAGTTCTGCATACAGCTGACGTTTCTCAAGAATCTGGCTCGCTCCAGCAATTTCGTGAAGTCAATGTCGGCGGCACTGTTAACATGGCTAA
The DNA here is from genome assembly GCA_964657555.1 of uncultured Microcoleus sp. Classification (GTDB taxonomy): domain Bacteria; phylum Cyanobacteriota; class Cyanobacteriia; order Cyanobacteriales; family FACHB-T130; genus CAZZWA01. The sequence goes on along the minus strand of CAZZWA010000011.1, from coordinate 714 downwards.
AGCTGCTCAGAAGGCTGGTGTGAAAACCTTCGTTCAGCTCTCAAGTGCACTGGTCTACGGCTTCAACTATCCCAATCGGATCGCGGAAGACGGACCGCTAGGTGGCGATAATCCCTATTGTCAGACAAAAATAGAAGCGGAAAAAGAACTCTTAAAACTGAATGCCCCCCCAGAGTTTGGCGTCATCATTATTAGAGCGGGAGATGTTTACTTTCCTGGGTGCATTCCCTGGATAGTCCGACCACTACTGTTGATGCGCCAAAAATTATTTGTGCTGGCCAACGGCGGACAGGGAGTCATGAATCATGTCTATGCAGACAATCTGATCGAGGCTATCTTTCTGGCCGCAGAAAAAGAAGCATACGGAGAAATCTTCAATATTACTGACGGGCAAGAAACTTCCTGGAAAGAGTATTTTACCCGCCTAGCTGAAATCGGAGGTGTATCTATGCCCATTTCGATGCCAGCAGGTCTGCTTAAAGCTGCGATTCAGCAGCATCGCTTTGCACAGAGACTTATTGGGAAGAAACCCGATATTCTGCCGGAGTCTGTCGATTTTGTGACCCGCCCTCACGCCTATTCCATTGCCAAAGCACAAAGCATGTTAGGTTATCAACCAAAAATCAGTTTGGAAGAGGGAATGGGACGCATACAGGACTGGTTGAAAACAACAGATCTACAAAAATTGACTCAAGCCTGAAACGCACTCTTTTG
>CAZZWA010000010.1:30605-33092 GCA_964657555.1 uncultured Microcoleus sp. | reverse complement strand
GCGGTTGGGAATAACGAAGGAGTTACACCGTCAGATGTTTGACCCATTCTTTCGCAAAGTCCTGAGTCAATTTTGTTAACCTAGATGAAGGTAAAATATACCATCTGCATCAGGGTCTCAGAAACTTGAAATTTTGCGTGATTGTTAAGTATTAAATGTAACAGCGATCGCTGTTACACAAAATCTGGCAACGAAGAAAACATGTCGCAACAGAAAGTTAATATTCTCCTGGTTGACGACCATCCAGAAAATCTGCTAGCGCTAGAAGCAATACTGGTTCCCCTAGGTCAGAATCTGGTGAGAGCCAATTCGGGCAAGGAAGCCTTGAGACGTCTGCTCAATCAGGATTTCGCTCTGATTCTGCTTGACGTCCAAATGCCAGAAATGGATGGATTTGAGACAGCAACTCTGATTCGAGGACGAGAGCGATCGCGCTATACTCCAATTATTTTCCTGACAGCATTCAGCACCAGCGAAGCGCTGATGTTCAAAGGTTATTCCCTAGGTGCAGTGGACTACCTACTCAAGCCAATCGAACCAAATGTCTTGACATCTAAAGTGTCGATGTTCATTGACCTGTTCAAGAATACGGCAAAGGTTAAACAACAAGCTCTGCAACTGGAAGCCGTTAATGTAGAACTCAAGGAAAGTGAAGAAAGATTTCGCTGTTTAAGCGCTTGCTCACCCGTTGGCGTTTTCATGACAGACGTAGAAGGTCAATGTTCATACATAAACCCACGGTGTCAAGCTATTTGTGGCTTTACCATAGAGGAAAGTTTGAAAGAAGGTTGGTTGCAGTGGGTGCATCCAGAAGACCGCGATCGCGTTAAGGCAGAATACTCTGCGTACACCCGTGAAGGACGGCAATATTCTACTGAGTGTCGCTTTCAAACACGCCAAGGAATTGTTCGCTGGACTTATATGCGCTCATCTCCTCTACTCTCTGAAGGAGGTGAACTGATTGGTCATGTTGGCACAATAGAAGACATCACAGAGCGCAAGCAAGCAGAGGAAGCACTGGCTCAAAGCAAGCAGATGCTACAGTTAGTCATAAGTAGCATCCCCCAATTGATCTTCTGGAAAGACAGAAATTCTGTCTATTTGGGTTGCAATCACAACTTTGCGCGAGTGGCAGGTGTTAGCAATCCAGAGCAAGTTGTTGGCAAGACAGACTATGACTTGTCCTGGAAAAAGGAGAAAGCCGACTGGTATCGCGAGTGCGACGCTCGCATTGTGGAAACAGATACCCCCGAATATCGCATCATCGAAACCTGGCTGCAAGCAGATGGTAAACAGATTTGGGGAGAGATGAATAAGATTCCGCTGCACGATGGTGTAGGCAACGTTGTCGGCATCCTCGGTACCTACGAAGATATTACTGAGCGCAAGCAAGCAGAAGAGATTCTAAAACAAGCTAAGGAAGAGCTAGAAATTAGAGTAGAAGAGCGGACAACGCAAATTAGGAATGCTTTGGAGCAATTGCAAAGTGAGATTGCTGAGCGCAAGCGAACAGAAGAGGAACTTAGACAAGCTAAGGAAGCTGCTGAAGTTGCTAATCGGGTCAAATCAGATTTTTTGTCTGTTGTCTCTCATGAGTTAAGAACTCCTCTGACATCTGTTTTAGGATTCGCCAAAATTATTAAAAAAAGACTAGAAAGTGTGATATTCCCTGAGGTAAAAAGCGAAGACAAGAAAGTTCAAATAACTCTCAAGCAAGTAGAAGAGAACCTGGACATCATCGTCATTGAAGGAGAAAGGCTGACAAACTTAATTAATGATGTACTTGATTTGGCAAAATTAGAGGCAGGAAAGATTGAGTGGAAAACAGAACCAGTTTCAATATCAGAAATTATTAAGCAGGCAACCGCTGCTACATCTGCCTTGTTTGAAACAAAACCGCTGAAATTGATTAAAGATATTGAAGACGAACTACCTGAGCTAGTAGGCGATAATGACAGACTGATTCAAGTTGTACTTAATCTGATTGCCAATGCCGTCAAATTTACACCAGAAGGTTCTGTGACTTGCAGAGCGAAGAAAACTGATAATGAGGTTGTCATCAGCATTATTGATACAGGTCAAGGTATTGCTGAAACCGACCAAAAACTGGTGTTTGAAAAATTCAAGCAGGTGGGTGATACTCTAACAGATAAACCAAAGGGAACGGGTCTAGGTCTGCCCATTTGCCAGCAAATTGTAGAACATTATGGGGGTAGAATCTGGGTAGAAAGTGAATTGGGTAAGGGAAGTAACTTCTCATTCACCCTACCAATAAATACAGGGGCAAAGGTTGAAATCAAGCAAACAGAAGGGCGGTTACTCACTTCAACATCATTTCCGGCAGCAAAGGAAACTATACTGATCGTAGATGATGAAGCACCTATTCGAGGGCTTCTTAGACAGCAACTAGAAGCAGAAGGCTATATTATTAGGGAAGCTAAGGATGGGGTAGATGCTATTACACAGATTAAGAAAGAAAGACCAAAT
>CAZZWA010000010.1:23465-30505 GCA_964657555.1 uncultured Microcoleus sp. | reverse complement strand
TTTCTCACAGGAAAAGCAGAGATAGTCAATGATGTAGAGTCAGATCCTAGGTTTCTGGTAGATGTCAATCCAATAAAATCTCTAATCTGTGCTCCACTCAAAACACAGAATACAGCTCTCGGTGTACTCAATATCAGTAGTGAAGAACTTTTTAACTATACAGCCAAAGACTTGAAACTGCTCACGACTCTGGCATCTCAGGCAGCATCTGCTATGGAAAATGCTCTTTTACATGAAAACAAGCTTAGAGAAGAGCGGATTAAAAGTAATCTGGAACGATATGTTTCTGCACAAGTTGTTCAAGCTATTTTAGATACTGGGGGAAATGTTTCATTAGCTCCAGCCAAAAAAGATATTACTGTTTTATTTTCTGATATCAGAAATTTTACCACTAAATGTGAAGACTTAGCTCCAGAAGCAATCGTAGAATACTTGAATGAATATTTTGCTCACATGGTAGATGTTATTTTTAATCATGGAGGAACTGTAAATAAGTTTGTGGGAGATATGATTGTTGCTATATTTGGGGCTCCCTCACAGCAAATGGATAATGAACGATGGGCTATAGAGACTGCTATTGAGATGCAAAAACGGCTAAAAACAATACCAGGTAATTGGATCAGACAGAATTTTATTACGGGAATTGGTATTAGTTCTGGAGAGGTTATTGTAGGTAACATCGGCTCTCCGCAGCATATGGACTACACTGCTATAGGAGATGAGGTTAATATAGCGTTTAGGCTGCAATCTCTTGCCAAGGGTGAGCAGATATTAGTCAGTCGCAGTATTTATGAGGCAACACAGCATATATTTAAATTTAAGGATGTTGGTAGCGTACAAGTCAAAGGAAAGAAAAAAGCTGTAGAAGTGTTTGAAGTCTTATATTAAGATGAGTAGGCTATGCCAACAAGGGAATAGAGGAGCGTAGGGCTATAAGTGAAACAGCATGAATAAAAAAATATTAATTGTGGATGATGAATCTCATATCAGGCTACTGCTTGCACAGACTTTAGAGGAACTAGAAGAAGAGGGAGTGGAATTACTGACTGCTGAAAATGGGGAGCAGGCTTTTGAAACCATCAAGGCAGAAAGACCAACACTAGTTTTTCTGGATGTAATGATGCCTAAAATGAATGGGTTTGATGTATGTAAGACAGTCAAGCGAGAACTAGAAATTACAGATATATACATTATCCTCCTGACTGCCAAGGGTCAGGAGTTTGACAAGCAGAAAGGTAAAGATGTTGGTGCCGATTTGTATATGACCAAGCCTTTCGATCCCGATGAAGTGTTGGAAAAATCTAGAGAAATTCTCAGTAGGTAAAAAACTTTAAGAGGAGTTTGAGCTGACTTTAAGATGTAGCTTATTGCCTGATTAGGCTAACTAAAGTTGACTTTTAGTAATGAAAAATCATCATCAAAAGTATCCTGATAATTTAAGTTTTGAATATAATGTAATATCTCTTCAAGGCTAGAGTTACGTGTCTTTTGATAATCTATTAATAAATCCATGAAAGCCTCAAGTCCCCAAATTGTGTTATCTGGTTGATTAATTTCGTAAGCACCATCACTAAAAAGGTAGAGGGTACTGCTTTGTGGAATGTCACAGTAATTATCCTGAAAATCATCATCAGGTAACATGCCAATTGGTAAGCTTGGGGCACCTAGTTTATAAAGTTGGGTGTTTGGCATAGATGTACCGGATAGCAGTACAGCTGGTGGATGTCCAGCACTTGCATAGATAAGTCGCCGCTTGAGACAGTTATAAACTCCATACCAAATAGTGAAGTATTTGTCACCCTGTTTATCCATCTGGAAGACATGATTAAGTCCTTTGAGAACTTTGCTGGGTTGATGGAAATTAGTATTAGGGAGGGATTGCGATCGCAATACATTGAGTACTGAAACAGACAGCAGTGCTGCACCCACTCCATGTCCAGAGACATCTAGCAGATAAATTGCTAAATTTTCATCATCAAGCCAGTGATAGTCAAAGCAGTCGCCTCCCAGTTGTAACGAAGGAACAAATAGCGCTTCTGTGGTGATAGTTTCTGTCAACGGTGAGGGCAGAAGCGATCGCACATAGTCAGATGCCTCAGCCAGTTCTGTTTCTAGAATTTGTTTTTGGGTGTGCAAAGTCTGGTTTAATGTCTCCAAAACTTGCTTCTGAGTTTGCAATTTCTGGTTCAGCGTATGTAACCTTAGCCCTGCTTTCACCCGCGCCTTTAATTCCTCTACCTTATTACTAATCGGCTTAGAGAGAAAGTCATCTGCTCCTTTGTTAAGCCCTGTAATTAGAGAATCTTCCTCTTCCGGATTAGCTTCACGAGCAGTCAGCATGAGGAAGAAAGTCGTTTCTAATTCTGGATTATCCTTAATTCGACGACATACCTCTAATCCATCCAAGTCCGGCATTAACCAGTCGCAAATGATTAAAGCTGGACGTACCAATTGTGCTAATGTGATTCCTTCCTCACCATTAGCAGCTACACTAACATCATAACCCTGACTTTGCAGTGTTCTTTTTAACGCTACTCTCAGAGTAGGATCGTCATCAACGATTAAGATTTTAAACATCAGATCAATCCCCGTTAATTAATGACAACTTTTAGTAAGAGTCAAGTCAGAAATTAAAATATAATATTTTAGTGTCTACTCAAACTCATAACTACTTGACAATAATTATATAAATAAAAGGTAGATAAAATACTAGTAGAAATACGTAAATTAATCAATATATTCTTATCTAATATGACCAAAAACACAACCTCACATCTCAGGTTATGCCAATGCTAAATTTTCATATCTTCAGTATCTAGATGGGAAATTTTGATATCATTTAATAGATTCTAAGTCCTCATTAAATAAGAATATTCTTGTAATAACAAGTGATTAATAGAATCCATCTCCAAGTTCATACAAGTCTTGCCAATTCGGAACAGGTATTTTCCTGGTTTAATCAATTGAATCAGCCGCCTATCTCTGATATAAAAATCTGGTGGCAATGTCAAACACTACTTCAAGAAGGTTTTACGAACGCAGTCGAGCATGCTCATCAAAATCTGCCATCTGAAACTCTTATTGATATTGAAGCTATGCGTTTCAGCCAACACATAGAGATTCGTATTTGGGATTATGGATCGCCATTTAACTTAAAACAAAAATTGCAAGATATATCGGAATTTGAGGATAATAATGGCAACCGGGGACGTGGTTTGAAAATTATGTCAGAAATGGCAGACAAATTAAGTTATGAACGGACAAACGAGCAGCGCAATTGTCTGTTAATTATCAAATATTACTAAGCTTTCGCTGATTTTAAACTATTTTGCATTTATATCTTGTAAAAGAGCTTGAACGTGGCTTAAAGATTGCTCTAACTCGGCCAGCAAATCGGTCGCCCCTTCAAGGTGTTGGTGTTGAGCCAGTCGTTCTAGCTTTTCTGCTAATCGATGTAGGATTATGGCTCCAACGTTGGCACTAGCACCCTTCAAGTGATGAGTTTCCCGCTCCAACTGCTGGAAGTTACGATTAGCAATTGCCGCTTTAGTTGACTCTAAATGAGATTGGGTATCTGTAACAAACATTTGCAATAATTCCAATTCAAAGTCTGTGTCGCCCTGAGATAATTGATGGAGAGGTTCCCAATCAATCAGTAGAGCGCCTGAATCTAGTGAAGGCGAAGCGGGTACTACATCTCCTTGAGGGTGGGGAGAGGGCTTTATATCATCTGTGGGAGAAACTGGTTGAGCGGATGTAGTTTGAGCCTCGGCTCTAGAAGCCCTGGGATACCAACGCTCTAATATTGCTGCCAATTTTTCTTTCGATACAGGCTTACTCAGATAGTCGTCCATCCCTGCATCTAAACACCTTTGTTGGTCTTGTTTCATCGCATTCGCAGTCATAGCAACGACTATAGGGCGGCGATGTAGAGACGTTGCAGACAAGGTCTCTACATTGAAGCGACGATTAATCTCTTGTGTTGTTTGATAACCATCAAGGACTGGCATTTGGCAGTCTATGAGAATCAAATCGTAAGGAACTTTTTCTAATAGCTGCAAGACTTCTACACCATTGGCAACGACATCAGCATCGTAACCCAAGTTATAAAGCTGCTTTAGGGCTACCTTCTGATTCACCAAATTATCATCAGCTATTAAAATTCTTAACTTGGATTTAGCGGCGGGAGATTCAAGTTGAGACTTTTTGAGAACTGATAGATTGTTAGCATCAAAGACGCTGGCACCACCAAGCTCTAACTGGTCGCCCAACAACGTCATGATGCTATTGAGAAGCCGGGATGCCTTAACGGGTTTGACTAGATAAGCAGCAAAACCTATGTTTAGCGCCCGTTGCACTTCGCCTCGTTGGTTAGTGGAGGTAAGCATAATCAACGGTATCCCAGCTATAGCGGAGTTGGCCTTAATTTCTTCTCCTAACGTCATGCCATCTGTCTTAGGCATTTGCATGTCAATAAAAGCAGCATCATAGGGTCTTCCCTGTTGGCAAGCTAACTGTAAAGCTTTCAGGGCAGCAGCAGCACCCGAAACCTCATCCACCTCCATCGCCCAACGGGTTACTTGATGGCGGAAAACTTTCCGATTGGTAGCATTGTCATCCACCACCAACAAGCGCCGACCTTTCAAGCAGCCAATATCTTGAACTGCAGAAACGTTCGAGAGTCGTTTGGTAAAAGGAACTGTAAACCAAAACTTAGATCCTTGCCCTAGCTCGCTTTCTACGCCAATTTCTCCTCCCATCAAAGATACTAGCTGCTTGCAGATAGCTAATCCTAAACCCGTACCGCCATAGTTGCGAGTCGTGGAAGCATCTACTTGGGTGAATGGAGCAAAGAGTTTACTTTGGTGTTCGGGAGCAATACCAATCCCCATATCTATCACTGCAAAGCTGATGGTCGCTGTTGTTGGACTTTCTGATTGCAACTCTGCCTGCACGACGACCTCGCCTTTACTGGTGAACTTAATAGCGTTGCCAGTTAGGTTGATGAGAATCTGCCGCAGGCGACCAGCATCGCCTTGGAGGTGAGTGGGGACGTTAGGTTCAACAAAAGCCGCAATTTCCAGTCCCTTGGCATGAGCTGGGGGAGCCAGCAACTCTAAGACTTCTTCAATACAGGTAGACAACTCAAAATCTAATATTTCCAGCTCCATTTCCCCAGCTTCGAGCTTGGATAAATCCAAAATCTCGTTGATCAGGCTTAAGAGCGCATCTCCACTAATGCGAATTGTTTCGACGAAATCTTGCTGCTCTGGGTTGAGGGAAGTTTCGAGGAGCAATCCAGTCATCCCCAAAACTGCATTCATAGGAGTACGAATTTCGTGACTCATATTAGCCAAAAAGGCACTTTTGGCTTGAGAAGCAAGCTCAGCTTGGCAACGAGCAACTTCCAGTTCTTGTCGCTGACGAGTTTCTGCTTCTAGCAGTTGGGCTTGGGCTAGAGCAATACTGACTTGATCGGCTATTTGCCGCAGAAGATGAGTTTCAAAGCTAGACCAAGATCGTGAATCGGTGCAATTGTGGACAATTAGCAAACCGCAGAGTTCTTCCTTTGAAAGAACAGGCACGACCAAATTGGCCTTAACTCCAAACTGTTGCAATAATTCCCCCTGGCAAGCTAAGATTTCAGCTTGCTCCATATCTTCAGCAGACGGAATCCGTCCTTGGCGGTATTGCTGTAGACAGTTCTGCTGTATGTATTCTGCTCGAAAGTAGGGGTCTAAGATGTTTTGCTCTCGCAGGGCAGGCCAGCTGGGAGCTACTGCCTCAGTAGCAACTATTCCTGTTCCATCTGACCTGATCTGATAGATTAAAACCCGGTCAGCTTGGAGAATCTTTTGCACCTCCATAACAGTGGTTTGGATAATTTCTTCTATTTGCAAAGACTGGCGAATCTTAAGAGTAATTTCCGTAAACAATTGCGATCGCAGGTTCTGGCGCTGCAATTCTTCTTCTGCCTGTTTGCGCTCAGTAATGTCACTGAAGGTGACAACAGCACCTTTTGTAACTCCGCCCTCAATCAGCGGATAGGACGAATATTCGGCAGGAAAAGAACTCCCATCCTGCCGCCATAAAACTTCACTGGCCACACGACAACCAAGCCCCTTGTGGAAACACATAAAAATTGGACAATTTTCCAGGTGATAAGGGGAACCGTCATTATGACTATGATGTATTAAATCATGCATGTTCTTACCCAGCACCTGTTCGAGCGAGTATCCAAGCATGTTTGCTGCTGCGCTATTGATGAAGGTGCAACGTCCTTGTAAATCTATTCCATAGATACCTTCACCTGTTGAGTCCAGCAGCAATCCAATTTGATTGGCTAATCGTAACTTTTCCTCTTCGGTTCGTTTGCGCTCGATAAACTGACCCAGTTGATCACCAACAGTAGTCATGGTCTGGAGCAAGTCTTGATCGGTTTTCTTGTGAGAGCGGCTAAAGAAAGTCATCACTCCCAAAATTTCCCTACCGCTAAAAACGGGAACCCCAAAAGCTGTATGCAGTCCGCTTGAGGATGCACTATGGATTCGATTGAAGTTAACATCCTTGAGGATATCGCTGATCCAATGAGGGGAACGTGCTGCCCAAACGCGACCAGGCAAACCAACACCAGGAGCAAAGGTAGTTTGCCTAGTTATTTCTCTAAATTCAGCTGTTACTGCCGATGGTCGAGACCAAATTTCCGCGCACTGCAATTTCTGACCGAGTAAAGAGTTGTCCTTTTCATTGTTAACTTCCTCTGGCATCCATAGTTCACCAATATCCCATTCCAAACTTTCACAAATTGCTTGCAGAATTTTAGGAACTGCCTGTTTTAAGGTTGGTGACTCTGAGAGGACGCGGGTCGTGGCGTACTGCGCCATCAGACGCTGTTGGTTTCTCTGCCGAACGGTAATATCTCTAGCAATATAGATAAACTCAAGCTGTGACTCTGTTGCAGTTTGAATGACTGAACAGGAAAAGGCAACATTAATTTTTTCTCCAGTTTTCTTTTGACAAAGCAACTCCACATCATTCAA
>CAZZWA010000010.1:11496-23365 GCA_964657555.1 uncultured Microcoleus sp. | reverse complement strand
ATTACTTTTAATTCAAAAATACTCTGGTGTCCTTCAATAATATCAATTAGATAATTTTCAGCTCCTATCAGTTCGGGAAAGCCAAGGCGGACATCGTTTCCTTTAATCATAGGAGCGCGACAATCAGCAAACCGTTGTACTCCCGGAGATGTTTCTAAGATGAGTAAATTTCGATCCAGTGCCAAGTACTCAATGTGGCGTGTAGCTAAGAATTTTTTTAAAAGGCAACTCATTTCCATAGCATCATTCTCTCTTACAAGTCTCAGCAGTAGTCACAAACCTACTTGATGTGAGAAAAAAAATATTATTTTGGTTGATTCTAAGACAAACTTTGTCTAGTGCAGCTTGGCAGAAATAAACCATCAGTTTCCTCTCCTGTGCTGTCACGCCGCTAACGCTAGAGTCCCCTTGTTTCCCTCCTTCTATGGAAGTGGTGGAAAACTTTTGCCGTCATGCACTAGTTTGTGCAGCAGCTGCATAACTCAGATCTAGCACCAGCCTGCTAACCTACTTCCGGGTGGGAGTAAACTGTTTACAGAGAATGGCGCAAGAGCTGAGATCACCCAAGCTGCTAATCGCGTTAGTTCAATATCTTAAGAATTATCCAATTAGCTTAAGGATGCCTCAGCAGTATCACTCAAAGTTTCTTCTGGGCTGAGTCCGTATATTTCCTGAATCTATGACAGAGATTGAGCAAGACTACTTTAGGATGTATAGGCAGACTCGCTCTGTAGTAGCTCTATTGACCACAGCTTCTGCTCAGGATTATGGATTAAATGAGCTCCAAGAATTTGAATTGTGTAGGGTGTGTTGGGCGTAGCCGCAGGACACCAAGTCTATGTAAAGGGTGCGTGACGCTGTCGCTAACACACCCTACCTAAAGTTGTAAGTTATTAAATTCGTGCTCGTAAAAAGACCTGCTCAGTGCTTTCACGGAAGCCCATACCTAAAGTTTTCGTATGTCTACTGATTTTTAAGAGCAAGTGTCCTGGATACAATGCCTGTCATGTCAAGTATAACAAACTCTCAAGAAGCCTAGAATCATGAAAAATAAATTTGAGTTGAGTTGTGCTATTCTCCGAATAAAGCTGGAATAATTGAATAGATTACTATCTAGTTTTCATTGGTTCATCTTTACAGCAAAAGCTGGCACTTCTTTCACTTATAAACAACACAATAAAGATATTAAATCAAGCCCAAAGAGTTAAATAAACTCATTTTGATGGCAATGTTTGTGAGAAAATACCTAGTTAGATTCTAGCTTTATCGAAAGTAGGAAAGCTGATTTTAGTCATTTGTAAACCAGTTCTGAGGGATATGAGGAGATTTAAGTGCTGAGTTACTTCCGCCACGGAATGAACACTTAGATTACCTGATCTTGATGAAAGTCTTTTTCGACCGTATACCTCTGTGGCAATGTTTAATTTATACACAAAGTTGCTTCTTTGCTACCAAAATAAATGGGTAGTGATTTGCAGCATAGGGATTTGGATATATGGAGGAGTGCAGGTACAAGCTCAAACTGAGCACTCTGTTTTTCCTCCACTACCTCAAAACAGAAATTTACAGTCAAACTTGATGAAACAAGTCACCCAAGTTGACAATTTGGGCAACTTGCAAGTGGTTTCTCCTAAACAAGTTACTCCGATCGCTAAGATAGACAACTTTCGGGTAGATTCTCTGACGCAACCTACCTCAGTTGGGAAGGTAAACACCTTTCCCGTAGATTCTCCTAACCGAGTTACCCCAGTTGCTAAGCTGGATAACTTTTCCCTGGATTCTCGTAAACGAATCACGCCAATTACTGATTTGAATAAATTTCCAGTAGATGCTGACGACAGCCTCAGTGCCTTCTCGGCGTCGCGACGTTATCCATTAAAACAGCCTGTTTTGATAAGTGCTGCCCCTGAGAATTTCAATCCTGGGCGGCGGTTGCCACCTGCTGCACCTCTGCCAGCGACTCCCACACCACCAGTTCCCAACCCAACGACACCAGTATCTCCAGCTTCTAAATTGGAAAATTTGCAAACTAACTTTCGCGATGATCGGGATAACTTTGGGCAGCATAATCGATTCATTGAGCCAACGGCTCAATTTCTCCTACCAAACGGTCAAAGACTCCGTTTCAAGGCGGGGGTTGATAGATTTGAGAAACGCGGATTTAATTCAATTACCAACATTCCAGTGCAAATTGGCTGGGAGGGGAAGCTTGGTAAGTATACCCTGCGAGTTGATAGTGGGGTTGACTTATTTAATCGGTTGCCAGCTACTTTGAATCTCAGCACGCAGGTGGATGTACCCATTTACACTAAGCTTGCTCCAGATAATCAAATGGAATCGGGCTTATTCCTGTCAGGAGTATTTGAACGCGGGCCATTCAAGAGCAATGCGCAAACTCTAGAACGTCGCATAACCGCTTCACGCTTTGGGCCAAATTTGTATTGGCAGATCAACCCCAAAACCAGCTTTTTTGCTCTGTATCGCTACGGCTTCTATAATGATGGCAATCGCGAACAGCAGTATTTTAGCAGGCTAGAGCGTAAGATTGGTTCGTTTTTTCTAGCTTTGAATTTGTTTACCTGGAGCTATAAGAGCGATCGCCAACTAAGGAGTGGATATTTCTCCCCTCCAGATTTTCTAGATTACAACGGTGAGATTGGTTGGGAGGGGGATATTTCCCGGTTCTGGCGCTGTCGGCTGAATGTCAATCTGGGGCGACAACGGCTGAGGGAAAAGTTTGATCAGGGCAATGGCTATCAAACTCGCTGTACAGTAAAGCTATCGCCAAAGATAGAGTTAGATCTTGGTTATGCTTTCAGTAATGTCCGTAATCTAGATACAGGCAACAATACTTACAACAACCGTACCTTTACAAGTCAGTTACGGGTCAATTTTTAACCTTTCCCAGTGAGCAGTTCCTTTGTGATCAGTGTTGGTCATTTTTGTCAAGTTTAAAGTCCCAGTAGGAATACGGAAGGCTTCCTTAATAGCACTCGTGAGAGTACTGATGTATGAACTTTGGATTGTGAATAAATTAAACATTGACTGACCCAAAGCTGAACAACGAAATTGAGAGTCATGATGAGAGATGAATGAGAGTTTTGAGCCACCACACAAATACTTATCGCTTCTGGCGACGGTTGGGGGAGTCGTGAGTGCGGTAGCCGCGATCGCCGGTCTGGAAGTCTTATCCCATTCCCTGGCGAAATCTTCCCCCTCTGTTGCTGAAATCTTCCCTGATATTGCCCTCCAAACATCATTGATAACGGCAGATGATATCAAGTTTGAGCAAGAAGTTGAACGTCAGGCTGATGCTTGCCGATTTGATAGTCGCAAAGGCCCAAACACAGGACTGAACTTTGAAATTAAAAGCTTCAATAGCAAGGCCATGGGTGAGCTACGCAAATACGGTCTCGTCCTACCTCCTGGCTACAACAATAACCCTCACAAATCTTACCCTGTCGTATTTTTGCTGCATGGAGGACATGGAGATGCTGGGGGCTGGCAAGCTTGTGGCGCACTCACTGTGGTATTATCCCAACTTTACAAAACTGGCAAATTTCCGCCAGCAATTGTGATTACTCCCGACGGCAATGATCAACGCGGATCAAGTCCCTATTGGGACCCTGAGTATTTTGACGGACCTCATGGTCGGATCGCAACCTTAATTGGTTCTGAGTTAGTTCAGGAAGTTAAGTCTCGCTACCGAGTCCAAGAAAATCCCCAATTCTGGGCAATGGGAGGTTTGTCTTCTGGAGGTTGGGGTGCGTTTAATATCGGCTTGCGCTATTTGGATAATTTCAACACTCTATTTAGCCACAGTGGTTACTTCACAGACAACAGTGGCCCAGAAAATAGTCCGATGAAACTAGTAGAAAAACTTCCTCTCCAGCAGTACCCCAAATTACGATTTTATCTAGATGCAGGAGCGGCTGATCAGAAATATTTGGAGGCAACTGAGCAGTTTCATCAAAAACTTGTGCCCCTAAGAATTAGTCACTGTTTTTATATTTTTCCTGGAGGACATGGTACTAATGGTAAATCTGGTTGGAGCTATTGGCACAAACATTTAGCAGATTCTCTCACCTATGTAGGGGAGCAGTGGCAATCGGCTCCGGAACCAGAAAATTCCAAGCCCTAGTTAGTGAAACTAAAAAAATGGGGGCTCTAAAATCATCAACTTTATAGACTGAATACTACTATTACCCGTTTTAATATTGAGGTCGCATTGCCAATGAATTATGATTTCAAGCCACCACCTAAAGGTTTGTTCGCACTAGCTGCTGTAGGAGGAGCGATCACGATTTTTTTAGCGATCGCCGGTCTAAAATATTGGTCAAGTTATTCCCAGTCCTCTGCTTCAATCAGTCCTCAATTCCCATCCGCAACAGCTGCATCCCTCGCATTAGTAGCTCAGTTAGATACTAAATCTGTGGTTATTCCTGGTCAACCAGTTACTCTTAATCAACTCGCAGCGACTAAAACTCCTTATATGGTGGTTGGCGCAGGCACATTGACCTCAGAGGAAATGGCAATGGCAAAATCTGCCTGGTTGTACTTCCAGAGCAACTGGAATGAACAGACAGGCTTGGTGAATTCCGTTGATCGATTTACCTCTGTGACAATGTGGGATCAAGCAGCGGCGATCGCGGCGTTGGTGAGTGCGAAAGAACTGAATCTGGTATCGGCAGCAGAATTTGCAGCCAAGATGAAACGAATGTTGCAAACCCTGGCATCCATGCCTCTTTACCGAGGGGAACTGCCCAACAAAGTTTACAACGCTAAAACTTTGGTACCCGTTAATTACGGTCAATTAGAAAAACGGGAAGAAATTGGCTGGTCAGCCTTAGATTTAGGACGACTCGCCCTTTGGCTGAAGGTTGTCGGAGTCAAGTATCCTCAGTTTAAAGCTCAAACTGAAGCTGTTTGGAAACATTGGCAAGTCAAGCGTCTGACTAAAGGTGGGCAAATGTATGGCACTGCCGTTGTTAATGGGAAAGAACAATACAACCAAGAAGGCCGTTTAGGATATGAAAATTACGCCGCCTATGGGCTAAAACTGTGGGGTTTAGGTGTGGAGCAGGCGATAGATTACCAATCTCACACAGCCTTTGTTAATCTTTACGAACAGGGTGTTCCTTACGATCAACGGGACGGGAAAACCTCTGGCGCTAATAACTACGTTCTTAGCGAACCATACATTTTGGATGGGATTGAAACCGGATTTCAAGCTTTACCTAAGATCTATGCAGACCGGATTTTAGCTGCACAAGAAGCTCGCTATCAGGCAACAAATCAGTTAACTGCTGTTACTGAAGATAACCTAGATCGCCCTCCATATTTTGTTTACAATACTCTATTTGTCAACGGGAAGCCTTGGGCTACCATCACAGATACCAATAAAGACTACAACGATTTACGGTTTCTCAGTACCAAAGCGGCTATTGGTTGGCACGTACTTTACAACACTTCTTACACTCGTAAATTATTTGATTTTGTCCAAATAAACCTAAAATCTGATCGGGGTTGGTATAACGGCTTGTATGAATCATCCAAGCAACCGAATAAGTCGTTGACTGCCAACAATAACGGGATTATTCTTGAGAGTTTGCTCTCTAAAAAAATCGGCAAGCCTCTCACTGTCTGGGCAGGGGTAGAACCATCTCACCTATAGGTGCAAAGCTTTTTGCAGGAAATAACTCCATGAGCCGACAACGCAACCAGTACAAGTGGTCGAGGCTGACATCCCTCTTCCTAATAGGTGTTATTTTACAGTTTTTGCTCAATGTTTATATACCTCCAGCCTTGCTAGCTCAAACCCCAACTGCTGCACCTAGTGCCTGCGCCGAGATTGCAGCACCCTTAACGCCAGAGGAGCAGGTTTATGCTAAGGTCGCTTGGCAGTATTTTGTTAAGAATTATCAGCCAGCAACAGGATTGACCAACTCAACTGGAGGGTATCCTTCTGGCACTCTCTGGGATATCGGCAATTACCTGATGGCACTGAATTCGGCACGTTGGCTGAATTTAATTGACCAAGGCAACTTTGACTCCCGACTCAACCAGTTTTTAAAGACCCTAAGTAGCTTAAAGCTGTTTGAGGATACTTTGCCGAACAAAGTATATAACACTGCGACTGGACAGATGGCAGATTACGGCAATAATCCAGTGGAACGGGGCATTGGCTGGTCTGCTTTAGATGCTGGTCGCCTCATGGCAGCATTACACGTTATCCGCACCTGTCATCCCCAATACGAAGACTGGATCAAGGGGATTCTAGGCAAGTGGCAGATAGCGCGGAGTCTTAAAGATGGACAGCTTTATGGAGCCACGGTTCTACCCGACAAGAAGACCTTGCTGGTGCAAGAAGGACGACTGGGCTATGAGGAATATGGTGCTAGGGGTTATGAACTTTGGGGCTTTAAAGCCCCAAAGGCGACGGCTTTAGAGCCGTATCAATTTGTGGAGATTAACGGCGTTAAGATTCCTGTGGATACCCGCGACTACAAAACAACCCAGGCCAACAATTATGTGGTTAGTGAATCATATATCCTAGATGGTATTGAATTTGGCTTGGAAGGGTATTTGCAGGATTATGCTACTAGAGTCCTAGAGGTGCAAAAACGTCGTTTTGAGACCACTGGCCAGCTGACGGCAGTATCCGAAGATAACATCGACCAAGCTCCTTATTTTCTTTACAACACTGTTTATGCTAACGGGGTGTCTTGGGCCACGATCACTGATGAAAATAAGCCCTATCCGCAGTTACGCAGCATCAGTACAAAAGCTGCATTTGGCTGGCGCTATCTCTATCCAGATAACCCTTATACTCAAAAAGTCTTTGATGCGGTAAAAGAGCTACGCAGCCCAGATGGCGATGGTTTCTACGCTGGACTTTATGAAGAAACAAAGCAGCCAAACAAAGCTTTAACTGGCAACACCAACGGGCTAATTCTAGAGATTTTGTACTACAAAGCTAGGGGCAATCGTCCTCTGATTGGGCCAAGCTTGGTAACGTTTGCATCGGCACAGTCGAGCAGCAATACTGTTTCTTCAACACAGTCAAATCAATCGACTCCAGCGCCGCCAACGGTGGTCGTGAATCCCATTCCCTCAGTGGGCAATCCCGAATCTTTCCCCATCCCCAAGCTGGCTAGACCCCTGACAGTGCCGGAACGGCGCTATGCTGAGGTGGCTTGGCAGTACTTTGCGTCAAATTATCAATCTTCAACTGGGCTGGTAAGCGATCGCCAAGATGTGAAAGCAGCAAGCTTGTGGGGATTGGGAGACTATTTGGCAGCCCTCAATGCCGCACGCTCTTTAGAGATGATCTCGGCTCAAGAATTTGACCAGCGCACCAGGCATCTTTTAGCAGCTTTGGCTCAATTACCCTTGTTTGCAGGGGAACTGCCTGCTCGCGGTTATGATATCCAGTCCTTACAACCAGTCGATTATGGCGGCAACCCGGTTCCTGAAGGCACGGGCTGGTCAGCGCTGGATGTTGGGCGAATGCTTGCAGCACTGCATAACTTAAAGAGTTTGTATCCAGAATATACGGCAGCTGTTGATCGAGTTGCGCTGAAGTGGTCGTACCTACGGGTAGTACGGGAAGGCAGACTAGAGAGTGCCACCGCCCAGAAAGAGCAAAATGGGCAAGTATCTTTGATGGTCAAACCCGAAACTCGCCTTGGTTATGAAGAGTATGCTGCTCGTGGATTTCAGATGTGGGGCTTTGGGGTCGAGAAGTCAGCAATCAACGGTCAATATCAAACGGCTATGGTGGAAGGAAATCAGATCCCCATCCAGCGCTGGCGACCAGATACGATCGCACCAGCCAATCAATACACTGTCAGCGAGCCATTCTTGCTTTACGGTCTGGAATTTGGTCTAGATCCGCAGATGCGATCGCTCCTTGTACCAGTGTTAAGTGCCCAAGCAGCACGCTACCGCCGAACTGGCACACTCACCGCCTCAGGTACTACGGTGATTGACCATGCACCTTACGTTGTCAACAGCACGATCATTGGTCAGAATCAGCCTTGGGCGACGTTGGGGGATGACGGTCAACCAGCACCAGATGCTCGCATGGTCAGCACATCTGTGGCTTTTGCCTTTCATGCCCTATTTCCAGACGATGCCTATGTCCGCGAGTTGTGGCAGGCAACGACTGATTTATACAATCCATCGCTGGGCTACTACGAAGGCTTTTACGAAAAAACCAGCAAAATAGCGACGGTTACGAGTGGCAGTACCAACAGCATAGTTCTGCAATCCTTGCTGTATCTGGCAATGAAGCAGCCTCTGATCCATCCAAGTGCATCACTAGACTCTCCTTGGTGGCAGGCAGTTGCTAAAGGTGATTCTGGTCGCGGTTTGCCCACAACTGCCACGCAGAAAGCAAAGATGATTTCTGATGCCTCTGGAACCTACTGGACAACAAGCAGTAACAATCGCCCCCCCATCTCCTCCACTCCCCCTGCCCCCTCTGCTTCCCCTGCTTCGCCTGCCTCCTCCCCTCGCCTAACGCAAGCAGCCGACCAAATTGCTGCCAAACTTGCATGGCAATACTTCGAGCGCAACTGGAATTCTCAAACGGGGTTAGTGAATTCTGGAGACCACTTTTCTTGGACGACTCTATGGGATCAAGGTAGTGCTATTTTGGGTATTCATGCTGCACGCCAGTTGGGATTGCTCCAGCCAGAGCAATTTACGCACAGGATCGAGAGACTGTTGCAAACATTAGAAACGCTGCCGCTACCAGCAACAGGTCTACCCAATAAAGCTTACAGCACCACCAGCGCCCAGATGCGCCGACTCGATAACACTCCCGATCCTCAAGGGACAAGCGGCTGGTCGGTTCTGGATACCGCTCGGTTGCTGCTGGGATTGCACGTTTTACGAACCAGTTACCCAGAATACAGCGATCGCATCAATTCCCTGGTTGCTCACTGGAATTTATCAAAACTTGTCAAAGATGGTTGGTTATTCGGCGGTATTCCTGGAGCAAACGGACAAATTCTCACAGTACAGGAAGGGCGACTAGGCTACGAGCAGTATGCAGCCAATAGCTTAAAACTATGGAATATTGAAGCCCCCAATGCTCTGAACAATCCACCTGTGAAAACTATCCAGGTTGATGGTATTGAGCTACAAGTCGATCAACGCAACCTGAACAACTCTGGAGCTAGCAACTATCTGACAAGTGACCCCTATCTTCTCTGGGGCATAGAATTGGGCTGGCCAGATTCAGTCAAGCCTCAAGTCTTCAATCTTTTTAAAGTGCAGGCAAAGCGGTATCAAAATACGGGGATATTGACTGCTGTCAACGAAGATTCACTAGATCGTCCTCCTTACTTTTTGTACTACAACGTCTATGCTAACGAGCGACCCTGGCAAGCCATTAACGTTAAGGGACAAGCCTATCCTCAGTTAAAGTTTCTCAGCACCAAAGCAGCATTTTCTTGGAGAGCGCTGCTCCCGAACGAGCCTTATGCTAAAAAGCTGCGAGACTTTGTCCAAAATCTCGCCCAGCCAAATCGGGGCTACGTTTCCGGACAATACGAAAATCCCCGACTTGGTCTGAATGCATCGCTTGACGTTAATACTAATGCAGCGATTCTAGAAAGCCTGCTATACCAAGCCAGAGGCGGGCATCCTCTCGCTTTTTAAAACCCTCAACCTTACACGAGTGTCATCCATGAGTACAGTCTTAAGTGTTGAAAATTCATCAACTTTTTCTGGTAATAGCCGCTCTCGCTTAAAAGAGAGAACGCTGTTGTTTCGCTACTTGGCAGAAATAAATCTCATTTTTGGTGCCTGGTATTTGCATTGGCGCATAACCAATTCCATCAACTTTGATGCCTTATGGCTCTCCATTCCCTTACTACTAGCGGAAATCTATAGCTATTTTGGTGGTGTGATGTTTGTGATTGGACTGTGGCGTCCCCTCGTCCGACAAGTCAAATCTCTAGATAAATTGACACCACCCCTGTCCCGCTCAGATTGGCCGACTGTCGATGTCTTTGTGACATGCTACAATGAGCCGCCAGAAATGGTCGAGGCAACAGCTAGGGCTACTCTGGCAATAGATTATCCGCCAACAAAGCTACGGGTTTATGTCTTGGATGACGGCAACTCGCCTGAAATGCGGGCAATGACGGAAAGATTGTCCCTAGAAGATTTGCAGTCGCCCATATTGCAGCAAGAAGCAGAACGGATTGATGCTGAGCGATCGCAATTATCTCAACGCCTTGAGCATCTGAAAAAACTGACTCTTGAAATGCAAGCTGCTGAGAATGAGCCAAATTCGGTGAGGATTTTGCAGCACTTGCGGGAGTTCATCCGGTGGTTAAATCCTGAGCATCACAGTGCTAGCGAACACCTGAACAACGAGCAGCAATTACTTGCAGAAGCGATTGAGCAAAAAGAACTGGAACTGATTGAACTTGCCCGTCTATGCTACATTGCCCGCCCCAAACCTAAGGACAGACCTCATCATGCTAAAGCAGGCAACATCAATTACGCCCTGTTCTCTGGGGAAACAGCAGGAGAATTTATTCTCACCCTGGATGCCGATCATATCCCCAAGCCACAATTTCTCAAGCGAGTTTTGCCATATTTCTATACATACAATCTCGCTATAGGAAGATACGAGCATAATCGCATTGCCTTTGTGCAAACACCTCAGGATTTTTATAACATTCCTCCTGGAGACCCCTTTGGGCATCAAGCACATTTATTTTATGGGCCACTCCAACAGGGTAAGGATGGTATGAATGCCGCCTTTTATACAGGCACCAATGCGGTTCTAAGGCGCGAGGCATTGGTTGGTGTTGGTCTGCAATATTTCTCTGATGAATATGCCAAAGATGAAAAACGCTTAGATGAATTTGAATTAGTTGGCGGCGTATCCAGCAACAGCATTACTGAAGATATGAATACAGCCATGCGTCTGCACGCGGCTGGATGGAAATCTCTCTATCACAATGAACCCTTAGCAGTAGGTTTAGCTCCTGACGACTTGAGTTCCACTTTGAAGCAAAGGTTACGCTGGGCACAAGGGACAATTCAAGTCTTAGTCCGGGAAAATCCTCTCACTAAAGTGGGCTTGAGCTTTTGGCAGCGGCTGCAATATTTTCAGACGATGTATAGCTACTTTTCTGGGTTTTTCACCCTTGTGTTTATTGCTTGTCCCATCATTTATTTCTTTACGGACATGATTCCAGTGAAAGCCTATGGTCCTGCTTTTGCTATCCACTTTTTCCCGACTTTTATGGTCAATCGCTTGACTTTTTTAGCTGCTTGTTGGGGTATTCCTGCCAGAGAACTTTGGCGTTCTGAGCAATATGCGATCGCCTTATTTCCTCTATTAATCCAAGCTGTATGGAGTGTATTGACCGGACGCCCTATCAAATTTCAGGTGACTCCCAAACAGCGGCAGTCTGGCGTTTATCTCCGGCTTGTTTGGCCTCAACTGACGATATTTGGCCTGACAATTTTAGGAATGATCTGGAGTCTTTACTGTTTCTTGATCGGTACTTTAAATGAACCTTGGGTGCATCTGATCAATAGTGTTTGGGCAATTTATAACCTAGCTCTTTTATGGGCTGTTATCCGCGCTGCTGTCTGGCAACCGCAAGCAGATGCCTAGAGGATTGATTGGTCAAGTATTCATATTTCGGTGGTGAGCACTCACTGATGGTGAAGACTTGGGAAACAGAGAAAAAGTAAAATACTGGGTGAAATTAAAGGGGTTAAATTGTATGACTGTTGTCAAAATTGTTCAACCTTCCGGCATTTTGGATAGTGTTAGAGCTAATTTACTACGCAGGGAAATTAGCGATATTGCGGAAAAGGGAGTTGATATTGT
>CAZZWA010000010.1:0-11396 GCA_964657555.1 uncultured Microcoleus sp. | reverse complement strand
TGGTCTTGCCGTTGCTGCTGTCTACTTGAACTTCTCCGCCTAAGCGAAGAGCTAGTTTTTTAACCAAAGCTAGCCCTAAACCTGTACCACTGCAACTCCAAGGATGGGTGTAAGGAATTCGGTAGAAAGGTTGAAAAATTCGCTCTAGTTCTTCAGAAGGAATTTCAATACCTGTATTGGTCACTTCAATGACCAGTAGACTTCCTTCAGTTTGAGCAACTACAATCTTGATGCATTGCTTTGACGGAGTGAACTTACAAGCATTGTTGAGGAGTACAGTGACAATCCGCTCCAAGCTTGGTAAGTGGGGAACAACAAGCGGTCGTTGAGGCAAAATCTCATATATGAAAAGTTGCCCTTGTTTTGCTGCTTGCTCTCGGAAGCGGCTAGTTATTCTAGACAACCATTCTTGAAAGTCAACGATGCTAAGAGATTTAGGCTCAGTAAGTGTTTCGTGATCTTGAAAGTTCAGTAAATCGCTGATTAACTGAAATTCTTGCTGCTATTCCTCTTGCAAAATTTGCAGATACCTTGCCAATGTCGTTGCAGAGCAATTTGGATAGTTATGTGTAACTCTAGCTCTTGAAAGGGTTTAAGCAGATAACCAAAGGGGTTTGTAGCTATTGCTCGTTGCAAGGTGCAATCGTCAGCATGAGCTGTGAGATAAATGGCAGGAATACTAAAGCGAGTGTAGATTTCTTCAGCCGCCGCCACGCCATCCAGATTTCCTGGTAACTGAATGTCCATCAACACCAGCTCAGGCCCAGCTTCGGCTGCGAGTTGAATGGCGTCTTCTCCGGAAGCAGTAATGCCCACAACTGTGTGCTCAAAACTTTTATCCCGCAGTAGCCAGCGTAGGGCAGTGATTTGACCTATTTGGTTGCGCATAGCGTTTACCCTTAGAGCAGCATAGAATGGAACTCCACCATGCGGCTGTAGTCGCGCTTCCGACTCGTGAACACCATCCACTTGATACATCTGAGCAAGGTACGAAAAACTTGACGTTCTTCCATAACGACAAACACTGCCAGTGGTTTGCCTAATAAATACTCTGGGGCCATGTTGAGTAAGTCCGTAGCAGCGCGGTTTGCCTCCTGGATAATTCCCTGTTGATCAGTAACCAGGTAGCTTCACAGTGAGAGTGATCTAGCAAAATAGTGTTCAGATTGGCGAGGGCTTGCTCAAGCCAAGCCGAGCTGGTGGGCTGCTAAAGAACATTAATCACTGGTAGCGTAGAAGTAGGCACAAAACAAAGCGCAAATTAAACTTTAGCAAAACAAAGAGAGGCGATTTACCCTCGAAATTTCAAGTATAAAATAGAACCAAGTATTTCGTGCTAGCAGCCTGTGGCAGAAACAGCGATCGCGGTTTTTGCCACAGGCGGGAATTTGTAGCCCAGATGTTGAGGAAAACTCTTGCCTTGCTCTCTCCCTCTTTTATCTCTTTTATAGACTAATAGCAGATGTTAGAAAAGAGGCGGCATACTGAGAATATATAGGTGCTAGTCATTTAGTTGTGCAATTTAAGCTGTGCGTTTTTAGCTCGCTTGGCGCAAAAAGCATATGGTGAGCAATTTTATTTGGATAAGCAAAAATGACCAATCGTCGTCTGTTTATTGGAGATGTGCATGGCCACTATGACGGCCTGATGCTTCTATTGGAAGCGATCGCTCCCAACTCTGACGATCAGCTTTACTTTCTTGGAGATCTGATTGATCGCGGTCCTCAGAGCGACCTAGTCGTTAATTTTGTCCGAGACAATTCTTATCACTGTCTGCTGGGCAACCATGAGCAGATGTTATTAGATGTCCTCGGTGATGGACAAGTCTATGGCCCTGCACTGCAAGCATGGCTCTATAGCGGCGGACACTCAACTGTAAACAGTTACGGCGAAGCTGGCATTCCCCAGGAGCATCTTGAATGGATGCGGACGTTGCCTTCCTACTTAGACTTGGGTGACATCTGGTTAGTACATGCTGGGGTGCATCCGCACATACCACTCGACAAACAAAACGTCGAGCAATTTTGTTGGATTCGTGAAGAATTTCACAGTATAAACCAGCCATACTTCTTAGATAAGCTGATCATCACGGGTCATACTATTACCTTTACCCTCCCAGGTGTTGTCCCTGGGAAGCTAGCCCAAGGACGCGGTTGGCTCGACATCGATACTGGAGCTTATCATCCCAAGAGTGGCTGGTTAACTGGGTTGGATATGACCAACTCGCTTGTTTATCAGGTTCATGTCTCTAAGCGTCGTACTCGTACCCTGCCCCTAGAAGAAGCAGTAACGCAAGTAGAGCCGACGCAAGTGCTGACGCGTCGTGGCATGTTACGATCTTAAGAGAGGACGGATTTGACTTTTATAAGCAGCATTATCTAATCCATCGCCTACATTAGCCTTGGCTGGATCAATAGCCTTTTGTAGAGCGACAATGCGATCAGGGGTACCGGGATGATCGCTCAAAAAGGTGGGAGGTGAGGAAGCATTGAGCAATTTTTTCATGAAAGCAACCATCGCAGACTGAGGGTAGCCTGTACGTCCTATAGTTGATAAACCTTGTTGATCCGCTTCAAACTCGTTCTGCCGACTTCTCGGACGCTGAATGGCCAGTTCTGTACCAATTTGAACCGCAGTATTGTGATTCAAACCGGCTGCTGCCTCCAGCCCCTGCGCAAGCGCAGCCTGCTTCATTTGCCTGACAGCATGACGTCTGGCAATGTGGCCGATCTCATGACCCATGACGCTTGCCAACTGGGCTTCATTATCTGCTGCTGCCAGTAAACCCTTGTGGACATAAACATATCCCCCCATAGTGGCGAATGCATTGATGCTATTGTCTGCCACTACCTGAAATTTATAGGGGATGCCAGGGCGCTCACTATTAGCAGCTAACCGCTGACCAATTTGATTAACGTAGTTATTGACTTGCGGATTCTGGTAAAGTTGAATCTGACCACTGCTAACTAACTGGTCATTAATATCCTTACCAAGTGAGACTTCCTGGTTGTCAGAGATGTTGGAAACCTGAATGAACTGAACGCCGCTTCTGATGATATCGAACCAGTCAATAGCACGACTGGCCAAAGGTGTGCCCACCACAAGAGCGATCGCCATTACCAAAGACAGCAAAGGGTAAAACCAGTGACGAGAGAAGCGACGGTAAACAAATGAGAAGGGATTTAACATGACGGCTTGGTGTAAGAAGCAAGTCCTGACAAGGAGTATTAAAGGAAGGAAGTTCAAGCCTAACAAAGGCTAACTCCAAAGGCTGGGTGTACAATTACCGACAATCTGTGCCATTCTCAATAGACTGCTCTCTCCTACCTGGATGAGCACTCACACGAATTTCCCCTTGCGGTTTAAAACCCTAGGAAGCTGATAGCACAGATGCATGATGTCAGTTATAGAGCACTTTAACAGTGCAGCTTCTACATATCCCCAGCCAGAAACTGTGGAAACCTGGAATATCTGACGCAACTTGAGGATGTTAAGTTGCCAAGATAGCACTATGGCCAAACTCCCCACCTTTACCTTCAGATCAGGTAGGGAGTATTCACTAATTTAGCTCAGCTGCCGCTAAGATTGATTCTTAGCTCGACTTTATCCATTTGAAATTGGAGCCATCCTTAGTGCACCCTGTATTCCTGTCAAGCTCTCAAACTTTTCTAGATGTCCCTGGTTTTACCGAAATCGCAAAAAGTCAAAGTAAAATCTGAAGTACCGGAACCATCAGTACAAAAGGGTTTTAGAATTTGGACAAAGTCGAGCTTAGCTAGATCGGGAAGACTTTCATGAAAATTTTGGATTCTCAAGGTCGCTTGTTTGGTAAGGTGAGCATCTTAGATGTAGGTGCTGCCTTGGTGATTCTGCTAGTTATCGTAGGTATATTCATCTTCCCAGGTACCTCCGGTTCTGTAGCCCAAGTCGGCGTTCCGACAAAACCTGTAGAGGTAGATTTGGTTGTCCGGGGTCTAAATGTGCGCAATCCCCAAACTTTATTCACCCAAGGGCTTGGTAAAGGGGGGAAAACCAAGATTATTATCCGCAATCAACCTGCTGGTGAGATTGGTATTCAATCTGTTAAGCCACTCCCCAGAACAGTGCTCGTGCCTCAGCCGGACGGATCGGTCAAAGCCTTGACCGATCCCAGAGCCGATCAATTTAGCACTGACATGCTTCTGACTTTAGGTGGCCCAGCTCAAATTACCAAAGATGGCTTTGTTATAGGTAATAAACAACTCAAAATTGGCACCCCGGTTGAGCTTGAAGGCAAAAATTACGACTTCAACGCGACTGTAATTGACATTCGGGTAAAAGGTTAAGCGGTCATTGGTCATTTGTCCGCACTCAGTAGTAAACAACAGACAAATGACTATTCCAACAACTTCAAAAATTGCCGAATCAAGCCAATTGTGACGGCGGGTAGTTCTAGCTGAGGTGTCAGACCAACATCTTCAAGGGGTTGAAAGAACCGAATGGCTTGGGGATTAAGGTTTGCCAAACGACGACCGATTTCGGGGCCAGTAAACTGAGATTTTTGCCCCCAAATGATGGCGGTAGGGACAATTAGCTGAGTCACGAACAGAGATAGATCAAAGGACAAATCCCCCCGGACAAAAGAGAGGGCTGCATATTCGGCATTTGGTTGTTGAGCAGATTGTAAATAGGCATCGACGATTTCTTCGTACACCCGACTAGCACGAGCAAATTGACGTTGCTCTAGGAAGGTGCGGATGCCATTAGCAGTGGCAATGCCGGTACTGTAAATCAGTCTATCCAAAATAGGCGTGCTGACCAGCTGAGCAAAGAAGCTGCGCGAGTAGTCTTCTCCAAAGTCAGACAGACCTGCTGGCGAGATTAAAACGAGGCTTTTGAACAAATCCGGACGAGCGATCGCTGCTCGGATTGTGAAAGCACCAGTAAGGGAAGAAGCAACCACTGAAACTGGCTCACTGCTGGTCTGCTCTATAAACTCCAAGATTGTGCTGATATAGTCATCAATTTGGTAATTGCGTGCTAGATGCTCTGAGCGACCCCAACCAATTAAGTCAGGTGCTAAAACTCGGTAATCAGCCGCAAAACCTGGGTAGACCTTTGACCACTCGTAAGCAGACGAGCCCCCACCAAACCCATGCAGGAAGATCAGCGCGGGTAAATCTTGCCCGCTAGGGGCAGATTTTGCCAGCCAGGGTTCTCCTTGCGTGGTGTAGTACACTACTCTTCCCAGAGAAGTCACTATTGAGTCTTGTTTAAAGCCGGGTGGCTCAATCATAGACAAACCTCATCTCTTGTACCATGTTCGCGGTAATGGTGATCTAAAAATGTCTGACTCTTGGTTGATTTGTACCACGCTGCTGCTACTGAACACCAAAATAATTTAAAGAGAATATAAAACCGCTTAAAGATATTGTGAAGACTTTCCGTGATTTTTCCGCAAAAATGGTAGCTACAGTTGAATATAAACAGCAGCAGTAGGTTGTTTCAACCTCTGCTTAGCTGAATTCAGCTCCCAAGTCAAACATCTGCTAAATTATGGAAGATCGGGGATAATTCAAACTGAAGGGTTGCCCCCTCATCCGATTTTTCCGATTATGAGGTGTCAGCTCAATTGGCGATCGCTTTCCTAGTGCTACTGTTAGCACGTTTGCCAAACGGGGAAAGCTAACAAGGTAAGGGCATAGGCAAAGCAGGTTACCAGCACGGGCAGTAGCTCGAAAAAGCCATTTTATGCAAGAAGTGCCATGGCTGGTTAGGGTGTAAAAGTGCAGTTAAGAGCAATCTGGTCGTTGAAAAAGTGCGAAAAGAGAGTGTTATGACGATACAAAGCAGTGTTCCGTCAGATGAAGCCAGAGGTTTTGGAGGAATATCACGGCTCACTGATTTTAAAGAAGCACCAGCTCTTAGCAGTTCTAATTATCAGGGAACAGTAGATCGACATTCCAGTTCAACCACAACCAATTCTACTACGATTAGCATCAATCTAGAAAACTTAAAATGTTTTGAAGTCGTTGAACTTCAGTTTCAGGACTTGGGAATTATTTTTAGAAACGCGATCGCACTTCATCCTTCCAACCCAGCTTTCCCCACCCACTCTGGTAATACTGTGTTGATTGGTGCTCCTAAAAACGGCTTTCTGGAAATTGTGTTCCAAAAGCCAGCTAGCTTTGTCAGCGGCTACATCACTAGTTCTCAACGCACAATTCTTACAGCATATGATAGCGAGGAGCAACCTATAGCTCATACGGAAATGCCTGGGCCGAATCTAGCTGGTACTGATTCCGATATTTCTCCCAATTATCAATTGAGTTTGTGTATTCCTAACATCTACAGGGTGACTTTCTACGCTTTTGATGGTCAGATAACTGTAGATGACTTGAGCTTTGATTTGTGAGTACTTAATATATGGCACCTAGCCTTGACGATTAGAAATCGCGAATATACAAACTAAGTCCGTTAGCGCGGACTGACGGAAAATCAAGGGTTTTGCCTGAATAAAAGCGAAGCATCCTCTGCCCCTGTTCTTCTGTTGGTGAAGCCTGACCGTAGGGTAGGTGGCATAGCCGCGACTTCCTCCTCGCCTAGTGCAAGATGTTAGAGTACGGATTAATGGGCTATTTACGTCATGCCTAGATCATCGCTTAAGTATTCATTTTCAGTAGTGCTAGGCAGGGGAAGTGTACATCCAGATATTTTCCTTAGTTCCAAAGAAGAGTTAATTTGTCAATTTCTATGACTTGACCGGCTCCCTAGCACCAACTCTTGCGGATACAGTACAGGAATTCTCAGGGATGAGCTAAAGAAGCAGGATGAAATCGTTGCTCCCAACTTTTACGGTCGCTATAGCAAGTCTGGTGACAGCACTGGCAAGTTTGACTTGGGCGTTTCAAGTTCAGAGTCAGTTGATAGGAGAGGAAACAAATCCCCGTAGCTTGAATACTGCCAAGATGACAATTTCTCAAACAACCTCAGAGCTTGTGTCAGATGAGGTCAAGACTGTAGTGAAGGGCAACAACACTTTTGCCTTCGACCTCTACAATCAGTTGCACAACCAACAAGGCAATCTATTCTTCTCTCCTTACAGCATTTCAACAGCATTAGCTATGACCTACGCTGGTGCCAATGGTCAAACGGCAACGGAGATGGCTCAGGTGCTCCACTTCACTCTAAAGCAAGAACGCCTGCACTCAGCCTTTGCCGCATTGAGCGTTAGACTGAACCCTAGCGATCAGCAGGAGTATCAACTGAGCGTTGCAAATCGACTTTGGGGTCAAAAGGGATACAGCTTTCTTGATACCTTTCTGAAGCTGACTCGCAGCCTCTATAGGTCAGAACTAGAGCAGGTAGACTTCATTCGTGACAGCGAACAGTCCCGCCGTACTATCAATAGGTGGGTGACGGAAAATACTCAGCATAAAATTCAAGACCTCATTCCTGAGGGCTTCCTTGGCCCAAGCACGAGCCTTGTGCTGACCAACGCTATCTACTTTAAAGGCGCTTGGGCCAGCCAGTTCAATCCACAGGACACCAAAGACAAGCCATTCAGCCTCACAACAAATCAGCAGGTCAACGTGCCGACGATGTACCAAGAGGCAGCACTTCCTTACGTAGATTTGGGCAACCTGCAAGTGCTAGAACTACCTTACGGTAACGGGTCATCTGATGTGGTATCAAGGCTGTCTATGGTGATTCTGCTGCCAAAGAAGGTTGAGGGGTTGGCTGAGCTGGAGCAGCAACTGACATCGGATAACCTAGTCCAGTGGCTATCGTCTCTCGGTGACGACCACGGGAATGTCCAAATCTGGCTACCCAAGTTCAAGGTGATTTCAGAGTTTGAGCTGAAGCAGGCACTCTCAAAAATGGGAATGGCGATCGCCTTTGATCGTAAATTAGCTGACTTTTCCGGCATGACAGGTAAGAGAGAGTTGTTCATCTCTAAGGCGATCCACAAAACCTTCATGAATGTGAATGAGTCGGGCACCGAGGCATCTGTAGCTACAGGTGTTGTCATAGCGGCGAGGGGAGGAAGCGGGACTTTTCGGGCTGATCACCCGTTTTTGTTCCTCATTCGGGACACCAAGTCTGGTAGCATCCTGTTCCTCGGTCGCGTAGTCAACCCACTGGCATCACCAGCAGGTGTTGGGAATTGAGACATTTCTAAACTAAAACTTCTGCCTTCTTTACCATACCCGCTCATGTCAATGGCGTACTAAATTGTGACAATAGGAATATAGACGGTTGCAGCACCGTTACCATTGCCTTGATTAGGAGTCAGCCCGCTGTGGTTTTACAAATATCCAATAGCACCTACGAAACTAAAATTCAAGAAATCGCCAAACATCTCTTGGCAGCAACTAAGGAAAATCGTTCCTTTCTTGCCCAGATGCGCGACCAAATGCGCTGGGATGATAAATTACTAGCGTGGGCAATGGGCAATCCAGGGCTGCGGGTGCAGCTGTTTCGCTTCATTGACTGTCTGCCCTCCCTGCGTAGCAAACCGGAAATTGCTCGTCACTTGCAGGAATATTTGGGGGATGAGTCGGTTGAACTACCGTCAGCTCTTAAAGGAATGCTCAACTTCGCCAACCCTGACTCAATGCCTGGTCAGGTGGCTAGTACAACCATCACCGCTGCTGTAGAAACTTTAGCCCATAAGTACATCGCTGGAGAAAATATTAAACAGGCACTCAAGTCGATTGAGCGCCTGCGCAAGGATAAGATGGCTTTCACCATTGACTTATTGGGTGAGGCTGTCATTACTGAAGCTGAAGCGCAGTCTTACTTAGAGCGTTACCTGGAATTGATGACTCAGCTAACGACAGCGGCGAAGACGTGGCCCCTTGTTGAGGCCATTGATCGGGCAGATGGGGAGTCTGTTCCACAAGTTCAGGTATCTGTCAAGTTGACAGCATTTTATTCCCAGTTTGACCCTCTAGATGCGCAGGGTTCGAGTGAGCGAGTTAGCGATCGCATCCGCCTGCTGTTGCGCCGTGCTTTAACGTTGGGCGCAGCAGTTCACTTCGATATGGAGCAATATGCTTACAAGGAAGTGACTCTCTCAATCCTCAAACAGCTGCTGATGGAAGAGGAGTTCCGTGATCGCACCGATATCGGCATCACGTTGCAAGCCTATCTGCGCGACAGTGAGCAAGACTTGCGGGATTTGATTGCTTGGGCAAAACAGCGGGGCTATCCCCTGACGGTACGCTTGGTGAAGGGAGCCTATTGGGATCAGGAAACCATTAAAGCGCAACAAAAGGATTGGCCACAGCCAGTCTACAACGACAAAGCAGCAACAGATGCCAACTTTGAAAACATGACCCAGTTGCTGTTAGAAAATTATGAGTATTTGTATGCAGCAATCGGCAGTCATAACGTGCGATCGCAAGCCCGCGCTATTGCGATTGCCGAAACCCTCAACATTCCTCGCCGCCGATTTGAGATGCAAGTCCTCTATGGCATGGGAGATAAGTTGGCGAAAGCTCTAGTTGATCGCGGCTATCGGGTGCGAGTTTACTGTCCTTACGGCGAACTGCTACCGGGGATGGCTTACCTGATTCGCCGCCTGCTGGAAAATACCGCCAATAGCTCTTTCTTGCGGCAAAGCTTGGAGGATCGCCCGATTGAGGAGTTGCTAGCACCACCAATTGTAGATCCAGAGGGCAAGGTTGTAGGGGCGGGTTTAGCAGACAGCGTTGAGGGAAAACAGATAAGCTTTCCACAAAACCCGCCGTCTTCCAGGGAACAGAGGAGTAAGGGAGAAACCCACAATCTAAAATTTATCAATGTGGCAGATACTGACTACGCTGAAGAGGAAGAAAGGGAGCGATCACGCCAAGCTTTGCAAACGGTGCGTCAGCAACTGGGTAAAACCTATTTACCTCTAATCAACGGCAAGTACGAAAATACTCTGGAAACCGTTAATTCCCTCAATCCCTCTAATCCTAGTGAGGTGATCGGCCAAGTCGGACTCATGTCTGTTGAACAGGCAGAACAAGCTATCCAGGCAGCAAAAGCCGCATTTCCCAACTGGCGACGCACACCAGCCAAACAACGTGCCAACATTCTACGCAAAGCCGGTGAATTGATGGAACAACGCCGCGCTGAATTATCTGCTTGGATGGTGTTGGAAGTCGGCAAGCCGGTACGGGAAGCTGATGGCGAAGTTTCAGAGGCAATCGACTTCTGCCGCTATTATGCTGACGAGATGGAACGCTTGGATAGAGGATTTAATTACGACGTCGCTGGTGAAACCAACCGCTATCTCTACCAACCCCGTGGTGTTGCCGTCATTATCTCCCCTTGGAACTTCCCCCTAGCTATTGCCACTGGCATGACTGTCGCCTCTCTGGTGGCAGGAAATTGTACTCTACTCAAACCTGCTGAACCTTCAGCCGTGATTGCCGCTAAACTGGCTGAAATCTTGGTAGAGGCGGGAATACCTGCTGGCGTCTTTCAATACGTCCCAGGCAGAGGCTCAAAGGTGGGTGCTCACATGGTGAAGCATGCCGATGTTCACTTGATTGCCTTTACTGGCTCCCAAGAAGTCGGCTGCCGCATCTACGCCGATGCCGCAATTTTACAGCCTGGTCAAAAGCATCTCAAGCGGGTGATTGCGGAGATGGGCGGGAAAAATGCCATTATCGTGGATGAAAGCGCCGATCTCGACCAAGCTGTGGCTGGTGTGGTGTATTCGGCTTTTGGTTACAGTGGTCAGAAGTGTTCGGCCTGTTCGCGGGTGATCGTGCTGGAACCAGTTTATGATGCCTTTGTGCGGCGTCTGGTAGAAGCCACGCGCTCGCTCAACATTGGCCCAGCCGAACTGCCTGGTACCCAAGTTGGCCCGGTAATCGATGCCACATCTCAACAGCGTATCCGCGAGTTTATCGCCAAAGGTCGCACCGAAGCCGAAGTTGCTCTGGAAATGCCTGCTCCCGACAATGGCTACTTTGTGGGGCCAGTCATCTTTACTGAAGTTGCGCCCACAGCCATTATTGCTCAATCAGAAATTTTTGGGCCTGTGCTATCCGTAACGCAGGTGAAACATTTTGCGGAAGCGATCGCCATTGCCAACAGCACAAATTTCGCCCTGACTGGCGGACTCTACTCCCGCACTCCCTCCCACATTCAACAGGCACAAGCCGAATTTGAAGTGGGCAACCTTTATATAAACCGGGGGATTACGGGAGCGATCGTGGCGCGGCAACCCTTCGGCGGCTTTAAGCTTTCTGGTGTTGGTTCCAAGGCAGGAGGGCCAGATTACCTGCTGCAATTCTTAGAACCCCGTGCGATTACGGAGAATATCCAACGTCAGGGATTTGCACCGATTGAAGGCGTGGACTAGAAAGGTTGTTGACTCTCCCCAGTTAGCTGACTGGGGAGACAACCAATACTGT
>CAZZWA010000009.1:9807-33132 GCA_964657555.1 uncultured Microcoleus sp. | reverse complement strand
ACCATAGCGTGACCAAATTTTGAACCATAACGTGACCAAAAGTTAACGAAATTTCAAGGTTAAGAGCCAATCAATCACCTCATGCTATGAACCAAATCATGACCGTGTGTCTCAAATTTGAACCATAATGCGACCAAAAGTTTTATTTATGCATTTTGTAAAAAACCTAGATCAAGACACAGGTATTTAACCGAAGATTTTGAACAATGGGGTCAAAATATGATTCAAAACGTCCACAATATGGTTCAAAAACAGTTTTAGCCAAAATTGAGTGATAAAGCAATCGCTCCTCATCTCAATTTTTATTTCTCTAAACGGAGTCCGGGGAAAAATGAACGATAAAACTCACGTTGCTTGCTGTACCTAAGTTTTGAGTTTTTTGAACTCCATTTATAATTTTGAACTATATGTTGTCCTAGTCGATAGCGAAGCATATCGTGTCCAAAAAGGACAAATTATCGTTCAAAGCACACCGTCTGCCCCTGCTAGCACTGCAAAAATTGCCATCGTGATGATTGCCATTAAGCTATGCCGTTTTGTCCTGTCCACTCTGGGGTCTTTAATCTGCTGGAGATGCTGCATCACGCTCCGTCGGAGGATTTTGACTTCTCTCATCTCATCCGGTCTAACAATGGGCGGACCAAATCCTTTAGCCATAATAGCTCCGGGGAATATCTGCAACTAGGATTAGTCTTCAGAATATCTCCTTACTTGTCAGTACCGCTCTAAAGTTGGCGCAAACACTTTCTTTTTTCCTCTGTGTATTTTTGTCAAGTACGATTTATACAAAATAAGATGCGTTTACCCTGCATATTTTGTCACTCAAATCGATTTAAACGTTTCAATTGATTTGAGTGCTATCAGTCATTTTCGCTCTTGACGCTTTTCATTTCAATTGCCATTACCTTACTTTTCGACTATGAGGGTAAACCGATTCTGACTTTTCCCGTTAAGTCTGGAAACATCGAAATAGTAAGGGTTTTAAGCTCCGGTAAATTCTCAACAAGTTACATTTCATGATAATGGGCAACGTGAGAATAGGACTTTGGTATAGGGGCATCGTAAGCGATCGCTCCGCCAAGAAGATAACGGGAAAAGTCAGAAACCGATTAAGTACGAAAGTCCAGTCTGACCCGCAACTAACCGTGTTTCCTACTTCCGTTTGCGACTCAATTCTAGCACTTCTCAGTTGAGTCACATAAATTTGTGAGAAATTTATTCTGGGGCATTCGTGACAGGTTAAGACTAAAAGACTTTTGTCAATTCGTAATTCTGCTTAAAATTGAACGAAATCCGAGGTATTCAATTCACATTTGTACTGATTTTTCAGAGCCGGAATGAATGATTAGTTTAAATATTAAGCGATCGCCACGCAAAAATTGTGTTTTCAACCCGTATTTTTTGCCTGTTTTTAAGCACTATTACTTATTGACAAATTGTTCATGACCTTAACCTATCACTGATGGACGGCTGGATATTTATTTTTATGGATCTCCCTTAAATGTAAATGGATTGTTTAAAAAGGGTTTGACTCGTCGCGTTCAACTTCAATGACGTAGTTAGCAAAAAGCGCGGAAATAGAAATGCCTAAAGCTTTAGCCAAATTCTCAATATTCTCCAAAGACGGATTGCGCTGCCCTCTCTCAATACTCGAGATGTATGTGCGGTGAAGATTGGCGTGTTCTGCCAGCTCCTCTTGCGACAGATCAAGTTCGCGCCTGCGCT
The DNA here is from genome assembly GCA_964657555.1 of uncultured Microcoleus sp. Classification (GTDB taxonomy): domain Bacteria; phylum Cyanobacteriota; class Cyanobacteriia; order Cyanobacteriales; family FACHB-T130; genus CAZZWA01. The sequence continues at coordinate 31,407 of CAZZWA010000009.1, read as the reverse complement.
GCCGGATGGCTTTACCAAAACGTTGTTTGATATCTAAGTCCTGTTTTTGCCTCACCGGACAATCTTGAGGCAATGAAGACGATGATTCTACAGACGATAAGTTACATTTTGCATACTATAAGTATCAAAATGAGGTAATCTATTTATTTATGGCGACAACGGTAGCAACTGTGAGTCGCTTTTGAATGATGAGCAGAAAAATATGACTGATTATGCTTCCTGGTTTTTCAGGATAACTGAGAAGCAACCCTTCCCCTATCAGCAACGCCTTGCCACTACTGACGAGCTACCCATCCTGCTAGATGTTCCAACAGGTGCAGGTAAAACCGCAGCAGTTGTCTTGGCTTGGCTGTGGCGGAGAAGATTTCATTCTGATCAGAAAATACGCGATAGTACACCACGGCGGCTAGTTTACTGCTTACCAATGCGAACTTTGGTTGAGCAAACTTATACAGAAGTAGAAAATTGGCTCAACAGATCAGATCTGGCAGCAGATGTAGAACTTCACTTACTCATGGGCGGTGCGCTTAGTCAGCGTTGGGATGCCCATCCAGAAAAAGATAGCATTTTGGTTGGTACAAATGACCAACTACTCAGCCGCGCCCTCAACCGGGGCTATGGCATGAGCCGCTATCGCTGGCCTATCCATTTTGCACTGCTCAATAATGACTGCTTATGGGTAATGGATGAGGTGCAGCTGATGGGAATAGGATTTTTGACGACAGCACAACTCCAAGGATTTCGCTTGGAGTTTGGAACAATGAGACCTACTTACTCATTATGGATGAGCGCCACTTTGGATCGAGAGTTATTACAAACGGTTAACTATCAACCCGACTTGAGTAAAATTCATGAGCTCACTGAATTTGACAAAGTTCACCCCATTTTACAACAGCGCCTAGAAGCTAAAAAACGCCTAGTTAAGACATCAACTGTACTTACTAATAACGAACTAGGGTATGGCAGAGCGTTGGCAATGGAGATCAAGACAGTACATTCTCCTGGTAGTTTAACCTTGGTGCTTTGCAACCGAGTGAGCCGTGCCCAAATGGTTTACCAAGAGTTACAGAAGTTAGTCAACTTAGAGTTATTGCTGATTCATGCCCGATTTCGACCCTACGAGCGTCAGGAGTTGAATAAAAGACTACGCAAAACCCATAGCGGTATTATAGTTGCTACTCAAGCAGTAGAAGCCGGGGTAGATATTTCAGCGTTCACCCTGTTTACAGAATTAGCACCTTGGTCGTCGTTAGTCCAAAGGATTGGTCGCTGCAACCGTTATGGAGAATATTCTGAGGCGACAGTTTACTGGGTTGATATTGACCAGATCCACAAAAACTCTGCCAATCCTTATGAATTAGAAGATCTCTCATTAGCCAGAGTGCTCCTTAGTCCCTTAACAGATGTTGGTCCACAATCGCTACAGAAAATTTCTCCTCAGACAAAATATCCAGAAGGGCTGCTTCCACGTCGGCACGATTTACTCCAACTCTTTGATACCTCATCTGATTTAGCAGGGAATGATATTGACATTTCCCCATTTATTCGGGAAACAGAGGACACCGATGTGGCGATCGCGTGGCGTAACTGGGATGGAGATAAACCACCAAGTGACCCTAAAGACAAACATTATAGAGGAGCTTTGCAACAAAATGAACTTTGCTGCGTGAGTATTTTTAGAGCAAAAGAGCTACTAGATCAACTGAGAAAGCAAAAGAAATGCGCTTGGGTTTGGGACTCCTTGCAGGGGGAGTGGGTAGAAGCTAGGGCGATTTACCCTGGTACTTCTTTACTGCTGCATGATTTGGATGGCGGGTACTCAACAACTTTGGGCTTTACTGGAGACCGGAACCATCAGCCATTACCAGTAGAAACTCCTGTAATTGAACTAGAACGCGACGATGCCGATCCACTAACCTATCAGGTGGGAAAATATGTCACCTTAGCTGACCATTCCCAGGATGTGGTATTAGAGGTAAGACAGTTGTGCCTTAACCTTTGTGGGTACAATCTTCCTGTAGAATTACTAGAAAGGGCCGGACGGTGGCATGACTTGGGTAAAGCTCACCCAGTGTTTCAAGCGAGGATAACTCGTGGTCGGACCGAATTAGTCGAAAGTGGTCCGTGGGCAAAGTCTGAGCAAAAAAGTATTTTCTATCAGCAGCGTCGGGGCTTCCGTCACGAATTGGTCAGTGCGCTTGTAGCTATGCAAGTGGGGGAAGACTTTATCCTCACCTACTTGATCGCAGCGCATCACGGAAAAGTACGTTTGACCATTCAACCCCGCCCAACAGAAAACAAGCCGCCTGAGCCAGAAAAAAAGTATGCTCTTGGTGTTTGGGAAGGTGATGAAGTGCCAGCAGTTAATTTAGGTGACGGCTTAGTGATTCCACCGCAAACCCTGAGCCTTGATTGTATGGCGCTTGGCGATGGCGACTATGGAGAGTCTTGGTCAGCAAGGGCCGTAGCCCTATTGTCAGAAGTAGGTCCTTTTAAACTGGCATTTCTGGAAAGCGTCATCCGTATAGCTGACTGGCGTGCTTCGGCAAAATATGCACCTAACATTTTGGGTTTAACAGATGCCTGAAATTAAATTGCTTGGTTGCACCCCACAACCCTTATCCCATTACCTCAAAGCGCTGGGAGTTTTGCGTCTAATAGTTGAACAGAATCTTGATGCCAAAGCCAAAGGGTTCTGGCTTGATGATACTTTCATCTTGCAGACTCATCGGTCAGTTGATGACTTACGGCATTTTTTCCTGCACGATTACCAACCAACGCCATTGATATCTCCTTGGAACAGTGGTACAGGCTTCTATCTTAATGACAACCCCAAAACTCTGTCAGCAATCAAAAATTCCCAAACACTACGGCTATTGAACTATCGGGAAACCATCGACATTGCTACCAAGCAGATTGATGACCTCAAATTAATCTCCAAACCTAGCTCGGAGGAGAATAAGCAGAAAAAAAAGAAGCTGCTAACCCGATTGCGTAACCATCTCCCAGACTCAGCAGTCAGATGGCTCGATAGTTGTGTTTTGATAACTCCACAAGGCTTGAAGTTTCCTCCGCTATTAGGGACAGGAGGTAATGATGGCAGATTTGAGTTCAGCCGCACCTTCATGCAGCAGCTTGCTTTGCTAATAGACTTTCAAACAGGAGAGCCTACAGAAAATGCATTATTAATGCTAGTAGCTGCCCTCAATGGTACTACCGTGCCTGGATTAAGATTTGCGGGGAAAATCGGGCAGTTTAACCCAATGGCAGCAGGAGGTATGAACGCAGCACCAAGCTATGAAGCCCCTTCCAGAGTTAATCCTTGGGACTACGTGCTGATGCTAGAAGGCACTATCTTGTTTGCTAGTGGTGCTACTCGACGTTACGAGAATTCTACATCAGCAGATTTTGCATATCCTTTCACGGTTCGCCCCTCAGTCGTTGGTGAAGGGAATACAAAAGATGGTCATGCAATACGTGGCGAATTGTGGGTCCCTCTGTGGACCAGACCAACAGCTCTCGAAGAATTACAGATATTTTTTAATGAAGGGCGGGCAACGGTTGCGGGACGGACAGCACGCTCTGGGGTTGACTTTGCGATGGCGATCGCCAGTCGCGGTCTCCATCGGTCGATTGAGGTATTTATCCGCTATAGTTTTCAGGCACGCAATGGCGAATCCTACTTTGCAATCCCATGTGGACGTATAGCATCCAAATTCAACCCGAAAGTTGACTTACTTGTTGAATTGGATACTTGGCTTATCCACATAAAGCAATCTGTTGCGAATACGATGGCTCCTGCCTCTATGGTCAAAGCATATCGTCGGCTCGAAACAGTATTATTCTTCTTCAGCACAGGAAAAAAGCAATTACTTGATGTACTCATTGCTTTAGCAGAGATGGAGGCAGCGTGTGACCTTTCACTCTCATTTACCCGTAGTCAATCATTGCGGCCAGTACCGTTGCTTAATTCTAACTGGGTTCAAGCTTGTAATGATTCGAGTACAGAATTTCGTTTGGCACTGGTATTAGCTGGGAGGGCTTTGCGGCAACGCCTAGTGCGAGTCGAATTCCAAAAGCATTATCCAACGTGGGCAAAAGATGATGCTCTCATCACTTGGCAGCAAGGGTCCTTAGTCAACAACCTGATTAACTTACTACGACGTGAGGAGGTTGAGGCTCAACAGCACAGACAACAAGAAAAAAGAAGTAATTTTGACATCACTAGTTCCATTAAAAACGATCTAATGCTTCCCAAAGCTCAATTAGATGATATTACGCTTTTTATTGACAATAAATTAGATGACGCTCGAATCGAGGCCATTGCCCGAGGGCTATCCTTGGTCAACTTACCCAAACAACGTCCAAAATCAACTGACCCAACTTTACCGATATCGGCTGCTTACGCACTTGTGGCGATCGCAATGCATCGCGCTCTTCAATCATCAGCACGAAATCAGATCTTTGGTCAAAACATCTTACCACAGGACTTAACTCTGAGCAGAGTACCAGCACTCCTATCTTCTCTGGCTGCTGGGGATTGTTTGACTGCCACAACTCTATGTGCAAAGCGTTTATCTGCGAACGGGTTTAAACCAGCTATTAGTGAAGGAATTTATGAACCCGCATTCCGCACCAAACGCATTGCTGCTGCTCTAACATTTTCCCTGAGCGATCTTGATGTCGCCCGCCTACTCAAATTTTGTCGCCAAATAGAACTTCATTAGACAGATAAATGGACTTTTCCGCCTTAAAAAATGAACCTAGACTGCTGATGTCAGCTGACCTTGTGCCATTGCAAGGAACTCGCTTCCAGCCGACAGGGTTTCCGGATATTGGTGCAGCAATTTATACACTTCCCGATTCAAAAACTCAGATGTTGCTTGTGGAGTCGGCACAGAGTATGGCAAACCGTTTGGAAGCCACAATTTGGGATTCGGTCGCCCAAGATGTGGTTAAGCCACTACGAGGAATTTCTTATGTAGTCGTTAAGGATAATGAGAAAATGCTGACAAATTCTTTGCTAGAGGCTCATCGGATAGCTTCTTCGTATATTTTAGGTGGCAAAAGTCAAAAAACTCCTTTTTTTGAGGATTTTAAACGACAATTGAATGCCATCTCTAATGATTCTAGAGATTTTTCCTCACTTGCCCGAGTACTGGCTCGCTATGACATTAATTCTCTACTACACGGAGTTTTTTTTGTAGGTAACGCCTTAGCAGATGGACAACTAAAGGTGACGCGAGTTCTGTCTAGCTTTATCGAAGCCAAAAATATTAATGTTATTAGTTCAGGAGGTGTGAAAAACGATTTACTTGACTCTACAGGCAAAGCAGATGGTAAAGGTGGAGCAAAAGAGAAATATGGAAATATTATTTATCACCGTGAAGAATACACTGCCAAAGAAATTAAAGCATATTTCAACTTAGACCTAGCACAAATTCGCAGTTATCATCTTGGTCGGGAAGTTGAAGATTTGTTAATTGCGATTGCACTTTACAAAATCCGTAGTTTCTTGGAGTTTGGACTAAGGTTGCGAACTGCTTGCGATTTAGAATACACGCTCTTAACAGTCCAACGCCCAGAAAAGTTTGTGCTTCCAGATTTTCCAACTTTAGAAGCCGCTTTACCTAGCTTTGTGGCAGCAGCTAAAAGTATATTTGCTAATCCCCCTGTAACTATAGTTGATTTCTCTGTATCTGAAGCGAATAAAAATAAATGAGTGTTGGCATAGAAATTCAATTTTTGGCTGGGCGCTATCACGCTACACCCTGGAACCATCAAGTGAATGAAGGCATTGTCGAGTGGCCACCATCACCGATGCGAATTTTACGTGCTTTGGTAGGAGCTTCCTATCGCTTGTCGTCCCCGCCAACACGCACAAATTTGTGCAAGCTATTAACCTGTTTGACAGAATGTTTACCAATTTATGTACTGCCAGAACATACAATTGCCCATACTAGGCACTATATGCCTATTTGGAGAGAGGGCAAACTTCTCAAAAATAAAGTTTTTGATACGTTTGTCGTACTGCCTGAAGGTGCACTTTCTCCTCAAGCAGTAGTGAAAGTCGTATGGCAGATGGTAGAATTAAACCAGCGCTCAAAAGTATTGCTGGAATTGCTGTGCCAACAAGTAAATTACCTCGGACGTTCAGAGTCTTGGGTAGCAATGCGGGTAATCGATGATTGCACTGATTTAGATCATGCGATTACGCTTTGTAACGCTTTTCCCGCCTTAGAAGAAGTGCAATTAAATGCAGACTCGGAGCAAGTTCAGGTATTAGTCCCTTTATCTTCTGCACAAATGAAGGGATGGATTGCAGCGATATCTGCCCTACCCCAACCCAAAAAAGGTAAAAACTGGAACATGACAACGGATGTTTTGTCAATGTTGTCGGTCGATATTGGTAATTTACACTCCGAAGGCTGGAATGGCATTCCTGGTGCACACTGGGTAACATACGTGCTGCAAAAGTCGAACAGTACAATTGCACCGTCTGCTATCAACTTTCTTCGAGATTCTACTTTACCTAAGTTTGCTCGCTTCGCGTTAGCTTCCAAGGTACTGCCTAATGTCACTCAAGCCATAGCCGTTGGGGAGCTATTTCGTCAGGCGTTAATGGCTCTGAGTATTGATTCTGACGGCTTATCTGCAACTGTCTTTTCTGGAAGAAAGCCTGACAACGAAGTAGAGTCAATAAAAGGAAGCAAATCCAACTGTTACTTAGAGGGAAATAGACACGCTTGGTATTTACCAGAAGTTAATTTACAGGGGCAAATTGATCATGTAGTGGTTTATGCTGCTGCTGGATTTGACGACCGACTTGCAGTGCCTGCGCTCAAAAATCTTTCAAGAATATGGAATTTTCACAAATTTGATATCCAAACAATTCTGGTAAATCTGGGGCAAGTGAAAGATTATGCTCAAGAGTCTTTGCACCCAAATAGTAGGCATGGGGTCGTCGGCCTCAGCCGATTTTGGCGCAGCTTGACACCAGTGTTACTGCCACGTCATCCAAAACGTTATCGAAATGGGGTGATAAAGTTTATTCCTAATACTAAGTTTCAAATTGATGGACCTGAAGATCAGGCACTGAAATTACTCACCCAGATCAAATATTTGTCTCTGAGTGTTGATAATTACATTAAGGTTGCAGATGACTCCTGGTTATGTTTAAAAGCTCCTGATGGTAGCCTGATAGTTAAAGCCAGATGCTGTTCTCAAGGCGTGACCCAGTACCAATGGCTTGCCTTTAAACGTCATCGCCATCATGGTGATGGGCGTAAATCATCCAATACTGGTTATTGGTTGGAGATAGAATTTGCACAAGTAAAGTCCGGTCCCATTGCTCTTGGGTATGCAGCACATTTTGGACTAGGCGTATTCGTTCCTGTCAGGGAGTAAATTGGGCTTTGGGGTTGGGAGATGTCTCTAGGCAATATGCTAAGTCCTTGTCTGTCGAAAGAATCCTTTGAAACGCGATCGAGAGTGCCCGTTTATTGACATGAAATTGATCAAAAGTGATATTATATTTGAAAATCTAGATGCTGTATACTTTCTGTAATCAAGCTGTAATTCTGCTCTTTTTAGGAGCAGCTCCATTGAAGGAAGTGTGTTTCCGGTGAGATTAAGTTTGGGCATTAGGTTATTCTGCTCGAAGGAGCAGCTCCATTGAGTCTATAAACATTGCAACGTTGCAATGTTTATAGACTCAGTCAATGAATGCCATCTAAGGTGCCCGATTAAGTAAATGGGCATGACTTGATTGCAATGGTCACACAGCAATTCTAAATTTGGCTCACTAAGTACAGCCCAGCCTAAAAAAGGTGCGGAAATTAAGCGGCGGTCTGCGCTTCGCTTTAGCATATTGCCAAGAAATAAATGCCCAGCCGTCAAACTAGATCTCTCGTCGTAGTCGCAATATTTGTGATTTCAAGGACTGCATGACCAAAATTTTCAACCATAGCTTGACCAACCAAACGTAAGATCAAGGGTTGCAGCCAAACGCAACATCACGTTTTCTGTCAAATCGTGACCGCATGTCGGGATTATCAACCATAATGTGTCCCAGAGTTGAAAAATTCAATTTAACTAAAATTGACACTCTCATCTCTTTTTCTCCTTCAACTAAGGGACAAGATCTGGTTGAAAACAATCATAATGGTCATAATATGGTTGAAAAATTGTTGAATCCAAAAAATTAAGCCGATACAACAAAATTATGTACTACATTTTTGTCGTTACCTTCACCCATCAATACATACAAACTATATAACCTAGATTGATTGCGGTACAAAAGGGTTGAGCATTTTCAACTCAGGGCGCGAATTTTCAAGGATATCTTGTCCTAAGTGATTTTCAACCATGTCATATGTACTGTGGTCAAAACATGGTTGAAATTACAATATTCCCCAATACGGCTGGGCATTTATTTTTATGGATCACTCTTACTCGCTGAGCGATCGCTTCGTTAGTTTGAGCTCTAAAAAAAGGCAAATACTTTGCATACGTATATTAAGTACCCGTGCGTAAATCCCATGTGGTTATAGATTAGGCAACTGCCTAAGCGGATGGTAGCAATTGACGATCAAAGGTAGCTTATGCCACATGCCATAAGTTACCCTTAAAATCAAAAACTGCTCTGGAAGATCCATAAGCTACAAACCGCAGTTCATTCTAGATCTCTGGTCGTCGTAATATTCAGACAGTAGGCGGTTGCTATTTACTGGTAAGTGCCTAGGAGTCAAGCGTTAGGCACATAATTGATTGGATATGATTGTAATATGATTAAGATCTGATTACTAATTGATTTTCGTGTCAAAGCCACTCAATTGCGAACAGTTAAAAGCTATTGCCATGCTTGCTCAGGGTGAATCTGAGAATGAGGTGGCATCAACTCTGAGCAAAAGCCGTAGTTGGGTGCAGCTTGTGAAAAGGCATCCGGAATACCAAAAAATCAAGGATGCTAACACTGATGCAGTGGTTCAAGCTGTTGCAGAAAATACCAAAAAAGGTGCTTCTAAAACATTTTCGGAGTGGGAAAACCGTCGTCGGGTGCAGCGAGAGCGCGAATGGCAGATATCTCAAGCGCTACTAGACAAAGCGCAGGATATGATCGAGCAATTCTCATTAGAAGAAAAACGATGGTCTTTGAAGGACGTTTGTAGTTGCTTGGAAATTTCTTCAAAATTAGCTAGAGAGTCAGCTCAAATGTGGGATGAGGATTTAAATGCGGCGATTACATTAGTTAGGAAGTTTGGTTTTGACGTTGTGGACACTCAGTTTCAAGACGGTTCTGCATTTGAATCAGTTGGAGAGGATGATTTCTGATAAATTGGCGAAGAGGTAGCCTCCCTATTGAATAGCATCAGTCCGGCTTGCCAGAATGCAGACAGAGGCTTGATTTGGAAGCGGAAACTAAATTCTTGAAAGTCGAATTTACAAGAATTACTTGCTCGTCCGGACTGTTGCTGATCATGATTGCACCTCCCCAAGCTTTTCACCCACATTCGATCAATAGTGGATGGATTAATCATCACTAAATTCTTTCCACTGAATTTCAAGCAATTCACTTATAGATTGCAATTTAAAAAATTCGCTTAAAGCTATCACAGTACTTGTGTCTATGCGTGATACCTGATTTCGGTAAAGCCTACCAATAGTGCTTGGTGCCAAGCCTGTCGCTTCAGCTAAGGCAAGTTGCGTTATTCCTTTGTTATCCATCAAATTTTTCAGCTTGCAAATCACTTTCATTCTCCCAATATCTACACCTCTCATGTTAAGTAACTAACGCACTAATAGATTATCGCATAAGTAAGTCCAATTAAAGAGCGGAAGTGCATTAGTAGTATTAATAAAATAGTGCTTTAGCGCGTTAATGCGTTAGTCTAAGAACTGTGCTCCCAAAAGAGGGACGTGCCGTTGAGACAAAGGATCACGAGCTAGAGTCTATCAAAATTGACCACGGTGTCTGGTTTTGGAGACACTAAATCGAAGCGCGGGTGAGGTTTGGCAACAATTACCTGCGCTCGATATCCATACATGCTGATATAAGGATGAAATCATTATGGCACTTAAGAAAGAAAAAACGGGGACAGTAACAGGCGCTCCCCTCAAGCAATCCACCAGAGGGAAAAAGGGCGCTCTTACTGGAAGCGCTCGCGTGACAGGCAAGAAACCAATCACAGAAACTGTCCCAGAGGCTTCCACGGCTGAACCTACACCCCCCAGCGTTATAGAGAAACTTCAGCAACTCCAACAGGGAGGAAAGACAACAGGTCACATCGTAAATAATGTTGCGTCTACCACTCAGGCTGTTGGTCACTTTGCTAGCAAGGTCGCTGGAACTATTCAAGGGACGGAAGCGGATAGGAACCCGGCAAGTATTACGGATGGAAGCTTAGATTCAAGTGCAATTATGTCGAGAGCGAGCGCTGAGATAGATGAGGCTATTCCACGGATGGAGAGTGCTGAAGCTATTCAGAAGAATATCATCATCGCCCAGCAGAGAAACTTTGTGGGGGTGGCTCTAGCCAACACCAAATTAAAACAAGACGTTGCGACTCTCGACATTGAACAGAAGCGCTTACTTGGCTTGCTAATTGATGGTAAGACACAGCAAGTCAATAACGAGAAAAAAGCTGTTACTTTCCATCGGGCAGTAGTAGGGCGTGACACTGAAATTTCAAGGCTTGAACAAGACAGAGAACTACTGACCCAACAGCTTCTTCGTACTGAAGGGACTCAGCAACAGACTCAATATATCAAAGAGGAAGAACAACTCAAGGTTGAGAAACTCCGTGAAAGTGTTGGTAAACAAAGGCTTGAGATTGAAGGTATTCAGTATGAAAAAGAAAAGATGAAACGAGAAAACGAAGCTAAATTTCTCGCAGGATTCTAAACAAAAAATGAGGGGACGCATTAATCGATAAAAATTGGACAGCCTTCAATTAACTAGTTAGTGTGGTGCCTTCCAATTTGACCCCAATAAAATGAGGCAGCCTTCCACCCAACTAATTAGTGTTGCCGCCGATAGATCAACAAAATAAGGCTGCCTCATTTTATCTCGTCTACGTCGGTGGACAAATCAATAAAAAAAGGCTGTCCAATTTTTACTGATTTTTTCCACGGGGTGATTCCCCTCTAATACATATTCATTATTCAAGAAAAATATCATGTTCAAGCAAGTATACTCTGGCTTATTCATAGGGTCAACAATTCTAGGTGTTACTGGTTTAGTTCAATGTTGTCAGACTGAAGGTATAACTCGGACACTGGCTCTTACTATCGGCGTTGCGGGTACCTCCGGGGCTTTAGTCTGCGCTGGATTGGGGATTGCTTACGATGGGAAACATCAATCTCAGCAAAGAGAAATAGATGAAAAAATTCAAGATATTGAACGATCTAAGAAGGCTGAACTCAACGGACTCAAGGTAGAAATTGATAATCTTAAAAGTTCAATCAAAACTTTTGAGAGTCAAGGCATAGAATACCTTAAAGAAATTTCCGACTTAAAAGCTGAATTGAATCTGAAAGCTGAACAGTATTTGAAAATAATTGCTGAGAAGGATTTAAAGATTAGCAAGCTTCAAGGCATTGTAAATGAACGAGACACAAGGGTAGCTGACTTCCTGGAAGATTCACGCGGTTACGTCAGCAATTTTCTATCGTTACGATATCAAAGCTTAGATAGCTTACAGAAAGCACTTGAGAAAGCTACTGATAATATAGATGTCTTGCCAATCGCCAGAGATTCATTTGCGAAACGTATCAGTGACATTAGAGAACTCAAAACCGAATTGTCAGACGCATTGAGAGAAATCAAAGACTTAGATATTACTGATTTTAAAGTGGTGCTTGATTTCATCTTTAGATTTGACAATAAGTTCCTCAATGTCAAGGTTAGGTGGAAGGATTTGCAAGCTAAAGAAATTAAATCTGAAAACACAGATTTGAAAAAAACTCTCTTAGACTCAATGCCTAAGGCTGTTGCTTTAGAGCGCTTCCGTGAAGGGTTAGACGACTTTGACCAACGACTCACAGAAAAGTATGAAGCGCTGCTACTAAATAACAATTCGATTCATGCTCAGTTGCTAGACCTACTCGAACAACGGAATTTAGTAATTAACGAATTACAGCAACAGAATGACGCTTTGCAAAAACCATTACTGGCTGTAGGAACTTCCGATTATGCCGTTTCTGCTAATAGAATTGCTAATTACTACTACGAGAATTATGGCTACAGGCTTGATGTGATTCATTGGGTAGAGAATGAGACTGGCTATTCAATTTTGTTTGCCACGCGTCGTAATCCCGGTCTGACCGAAAATGAATTACTCCCTCATAACACAAAAGAACAGTTGGCAGCTTTCACCAATTGTTTAGCAGGGACATTACCGAAATTCACATTCAATTATCAACACAGTACTGTCACGCTTGATATCACACTAAGAAAACCTGTTAAGAAAGATAATTCCAAGGATGAAATCGATAAGATTTGGATTCCTGCTAGCAAGTTTGAAAGTTATGTAAAACGTTGGGAGAGAATCAGGATTACTGCTGGCAGTACTGGGGGGAAGAGTCCTACAGCCAAAAATCTTGCACTTGCAATTATGAATTCACGGCTTGGTAAAGGCAAAATCAAACTGTATGACCCTCAGCACGGTTCCAAAAAAGATTACTGGAATATGCCCAAAGCAGGGACAAGCCATGCAGACAACCTGACTGGAATGAAAGAGGTAGTCAAACTCATAGACGACCGTAGGCATGGAAGCAATCACCCGTTCGTGCTTTACATCTTTGATGAGGTGGACAACACAGTCACTCAGTTAAAAGAGGGTGCGAAGTTCAAGGACTTAATCAAGGTTTCTCTCAAGGAAGGTTCTCACGCCAACGTTGGGGTCATCTACATAGGGCAGTCAGCCGATGCTAATGAGGTGCCGGGAATGACTCACAGCAACTGGGGGAATGCAGTACAACTTCATATTGGTTCTAACGCTGGTGCTGTCATCGAAACCATGAAAACTTTAACTGCTGAGGACAGCGAGAAGCTTTTGAAGCAGTACCGCAAGATTCAGGAATATTGCGATCGCCAAAATGAAGAATTAGGACTGGACATCTTCACCGATGCTGGCGCTTACCGATTCGCACTTGCAGTCCCCTTGACTGGCTTACCAAAATTTATCCAGTTACCACCGTTCGATACCTATGAATACAGCGAAGTGATGAGTACAAATACTCAAAATAATTTATTTGCTAACAATTTAGTAGATACCTTTATAGATGACGAAGGAAGAAAGCTACCGCCTAATATTGTGTGTCCTCATTGCAGTTCTGCTAACTGGAAACGGAACGGGAAGGATAAGGCGACTAAGACTATTCAGCAATACAAGTGTACTGAATGCGGAAAAGGATTTAGTGATTTAGAGCTTTCTCTTAACAGTATTTAGGATAAAATTGAAATCGGGCTGGTCGGGCTGTACTTTCGGCTAGCCCGATTATCAGCCCGACACAATGGCTGGAAGTATTGATTTTGCGTGTCCGGCTAACCCGTCAATTTTCCCTATAGGGGGTGTAGCCCGATTAGCCGGATTAGCCCGACAGAGTTCTGGTTTGTATTAGGTGAAGTTGAAACACGTCTCCACAACCTCTCTACAATATATTGAGTTACTATTAGCAATTATTCGTTTTTAAAAACTATTAGCAAATTTTAAAAATATTAAATTGTTAATTTATCTCCTCTATAAACACATGTCAATATGTTGATAAAAACGTATTAACAGTTATTAGAAGAAAGAGGTCAGTTGATGTTTGAGACTTAAAAAAATGGGTATTTATAGGACAATTAGGGGACAAACCGGGTCAAACAATCCGGAATTTTTATTTCCCCCAATAGGTCAAAAGCGGTTAATTTAGTACCATAATGGTACAATAAGGACAGACGTAAAAAGAGGTATTAAATGTCTAAGCAGATTACTCCTTTCTCTTGTGGTTTTGATTGTGGTAATGGTGCGGTCAAGCTCAAAGTTTCCGGGCACGGGTATGACTTCGATTACATCCGATTCCCCAGTTACTTTGTAGATGTTACCAAGTGTGCGAGTGACCACCAAGGGTTATCTAGGGTCACTTACATCCAACCGCCAGAAGAAAATAAACACGCACAGTCCCTAAAAGGTCGAACTTGGGTCTGTGGTGATGATGCGACTACTTTGGATATCCGTGATCAAGTGTTTGAGAATCGAAGTGATGGCAAGGTCAAGCTTGCACTTCAATTATTCCTATCTGGCGTTGCTCAGTTGCCGATACAGCGTAAGCACTGGGAGTTTAGACTAGTTGGTTCAATTCATGATGCGGAAGTGTTTGGTAACAAGCTAAAAGCCAGCTTAGAGGGTAAGCATGTAGCCATCATCCACGGGCTTGAAACAACTGTGGTCATCCATATCTTAAAGATTTTCGATGAAGGTTATGTGTTCAAGCCTACCCACACAGGCAACACAACCATGATTGATATTGGGAATGGGACAACTATTGTGACTCGGTTTGATAAGAGTGGCAGTGTCATCCATCGCTCAAACCCGTTTAAGTTTGGTGTTCAGCATTTATACCAAAAAATCTATGACCATCCCACCTTGAGAGAAGTTGGACTCGACAGGGATATGGACTTGATTAGACGCGGGGTGGAAGCACCACTTGATGAAAAGATTTTTTATGGCTTTGGTAAGGGAGCTGTCAACATCACCCAAGCCTACAAAGAAAGTCTCAAAGATTGGGCATCCAACTATCTTAAAGACCCTATTGCTCAAGTGGATAAATTTCAGTTAGCAGGAGACAGAGTAGTGGTGGTGGGTGGTGGAGCTTGTTTACCTTTTCTCGATAAGAACTTTGAGAAAAAATCTTACATCTTCAACAAGCTTGCCCCATTCATGAATGTGAAAAAGCTTCACGAAGTAGCGACTAATAGTTTAGTAGCCGAGGTAATTGCATAATGACCGCTAACAAACAGAAACGAATTAGAGCAGATATCTGGACTAGTTTACATCGAGTTATCGAGGCTGAAGTAGAGCGTAGCGGGTTGTCTGCACAAGAAGTTATTAATATTGCATTGACTGATTACTTCGGACTAGCACCTAAAGGGAGGGTAGAAAAGCTACATAGTGCCTATCCGACACCCAACACAGTTACTCAGCCACCACTTGAAACAATAGAACCGACTGACGACTACATTTAACTGAGATTAAAAATAATGAACCACCGAACAATTTTTACAATGTGAGCACGTTGTCCGCGAACCGACAGTGATCCAAGGTTTGCATCACATCCTGGGGCAAGTGACTGGTATAGAAACCAGTATAGAAACTCGTCTGCACAAACTGGAAACTCAACTTACCCGGCGTTGCCACTCGTATAGATGCGCGTGTAGAAGACAGTGTAGACGATGGCTTAGGCACTTGCCTTGAAATAAAATACCAGCCGTTTAACCTAGATCCAAAGTTACCAACGCGTCAACCCGAAATACGGCTGGTATTTTATTTTTACGGTCTCCCCTTAAAACAGAGACTTTCACTGTTGGAGCAACAATACGAAGCGATCGCCCTGAGGTTAGCACACTCTTGTTGGGGCAATCTCCTTACTGTCAAGAGCTGTCCGCGATAAATTTTCACGCTTGTCCGCGACAAATTTCACGCTTGTCCGCGAACCTACACTTACACAGTCGGAAATACACGAGTAAAGCGATCGCCACCAACTTGATATCATCTTTGCTATCAGGAGCTATCAACGCTCGAGGGTAATCCCGACAGTAAGCACTCAAACCAAGTTTGTCGCTGTGCCTGTGCCGATCGATAATTAATATACTTAGCGCTCGCTCAAAAACACGGAAAATCCGGCTTGAATTGTAGAAAATGAGGTTTGTTCAGATTGAGTGCCGAAATTTTGTAAAGAATTGAGGAGTATAGGGATGAGAGTGTAACCGTTGTGTCAGAGAATTCTAAAAGACAAAATTAGCCTTTTGTCTGTTTGAAAAATGAGTAGGAAATGTGACTCTTAACTGTGAGGTGGGTGTAGGGGTGTATGGGTGTGTGGGTGTAGGTGAGAGAGAAGGGGTGTAGGAGTATAGGGGAAGAATTAATTCTTTATTCCCTATACCCTTACACCTGGAGTTTAGACTAAACGCATGACAAAGTAGCTCAGGATAACTGAGTCACAAGCTTTACACTCCAAAATTGAAAATAGAAGGGTTAAGCAGATTGTGGCATTTGTTTTTTTGGTTTTGTGGTGCTTTTTTTGACAGTTGGATAACGAATTCTACGAGTGCGAGTTTGACCTTCTGGCCATCCTGGGGACTTTCCACGGAGTTTGGGAGAAACAGCCGGTGTCCCAATTGCCGCGAAAACTTCTCCCATCGCTTGAGCGACTCGTCCGGGACTCAGCTTAGGTTTTGGTTTTTGCCAGGGTAGAGGGTTGTCGGTGACAAAATCGCGTGCCAACCATAATTGCCAGGTCATCAGTGGTAAAATGCGTTCATGTAATAACGGTAATGCCCAACTGCCCTCTGTTTCTGGAATGATTGCTATAGTACTGTAACCTTGTCCTACTGTCACGGGTTTTGCGCCTGACATTGGATAGGCTTGATGCTCAAAAGTTCGCTCTCTCAACGTGGGAGCATCAGGTCTTGCCCAAGCTGTATGGTCTCCTGCTAAGATAATTTGCTCTCTGAATGACAGTTGTTTTATATACAACTTCATCAGTTCCGTTCGGGGTGGATTTCCGTCTTGTATTGCCTCGTATACACTCGGCCACTGCCGTCGAAACACAGGAGATACCGATAGTTCTGCAAATGAATAAACACTACGTGTTACTAACACTGCATCCATCAAGTCAAATAAGGCATCCTTGGCTTTACCCAGGATAGTATACACTCCTGTGCGAAATTGTTTAAGCTTTTCTAATGTCATGGTCAAGCTGTTAATATTTTTCCTTTTACCAGCATTGACCAATTTGCGATCAGTTCAACATGGCTGACCGCTTTTTCTTTTCAGAGACTTTCTACTCTTACAGCCATGTCATTTTTTTATCCATCATTTTCTCAGTGCTATTTTCCGATCGCTTGTCTTTAGTCTAAACTCCAGAGTGTGGGTTCTACAAGAAATTTAAAAGCTTGCCGCTATTGCAAGGTTTGAATGCCGACTCCATCCCTAAGCACGACGCTAACGGCAATGTCATAGGTTACGAACTCAAGCATTATGTTTTGTTGCTTTGTGGCTTAGATCGAGACAAGTGGAAAGAGCGTAACGAAACTACGCGAGTCATCGACCGACTAGGTAATGATCAAGAGGTAGACCCAGACAAATATCTAGAAGTAACCGGGCAACTTCTAGAAAGCGAAGATCCTCATGAGTTAGCTGTTGGCTTAATTGCTAGCACAGGCAGGCGACCACATGAAATTCTTGCTCGTGCTAAATTCACGGCTATTGAAGGGGAGTCTTATCATGTGATGTTTGAGGGTCAGGGTAAGAAGCGCGGTGAGCAGCCAGTCTTTAAAATCGCCACTTTTTACCCTGCAGAGTACATCATTAAGAGTCTGACTCGTTTGCGTAGAGAACCAAGCACAAAAGCTTTGCTTAGAGAGGTGGCGGCGGAGTTCGCCGACGACCTTGCAGCCCAAAATAGAAGCATTGACAACCGACGTGGTCAGTCCCTAAGACGAGTTGTCAAGGAATATTTTGGGGACAAATATACAGAAACTCCCGCTTTGGAACTTCGGCATGATGAAGACCAAAACAACTGCAAAGCTTTGAGGGCGGCATACGGTGCAATTGCCACTAAAAGAGATTGCGATCGCTCAGTCGGTTCTCAAATGCTTCACTATGCTCGGCTACTAGGTCACTTTGTAGATAAGAATCCTACAGATAGGGATTTACAAGCGATCGCAACCAGTATGGGATATGCCGATTACTTCGTTACCAAACCAGTAGACTTTCCGCCTTCCCCACAGAAAGAAAAGCCTTTACAGGTAAGAGCTAATGGTAACCGTTCAGGGGGGAGCACCCTTAACAATACCCATTGCCTAAGAACGTGGGTGAAACCCAGATATTAGAATATGAACTTGGGTGGATGGAGGAAGATTTACGCGCCCTGCGATCGTTGACCTTGATGAACCTGGGTAGATGGAGGAAGATTTACGCGCCCCCTGCTTTTCATGCATCTGCGAACAAGATTCCTAAACGTTACCGTAGAAAATAGACACACATCGATGGTAGATTAAGACACATGGATGTATTGTGCCTCGTTTACGGGATTGAAATCCCCAACTCGGATTGGGACTTGACTCCAGCCAGTGTCAAAGAACTGGTGGAGAAAATGGGGCAGCGCATCAAGCAATCAGAACAACAGTTAGCTCAGAAAGTTGCCGAAAATCAGGATCTGTTAGAAAAAATTAACCGGACATCAAATAATTCATCATCTCCGCCGTCAGCTGACCCGCCCAGTGCCCAAAAACCTCAAAAGAAAAACAAGAGTGGCAAAAAACGTGGTGGGCAACCAGGACATAAAGGTCACAGTCGATTTTTATACTCTCCTCAAGAGTGCAAAGAGGTTTTCAACGAGCGTCCAGAGACGTGCAGCTGTTGTGGTGAGAAATTAAGTGGAGAAGATGCTTTCCCTTACCGTCACCAAATAGTAGAAATTCCCCCGATTAAACCAATAGTCGTTGAATATCGCTTACACCAACTAGTGTGTGACAACTGTGGAGCTTCTAACCGCGCAGCATTACCAGAGGGCGTTAACCCGAGTGGCTATGGAGTAGGAGTAGTAGCTCTTGTCGCAGTTTTAAGCGGGCTATACCGCCAAAGTCAGAGAATGGTGCAAAGTGCGATGTCCGATGTATTTGGAATTCCAATGTCATTGGGTACAGTCAACAAACTTAGGCTCGAAGCGAGCTCGGCGCTAGAAAGTATAGTTGAAGAAGCGAAAATTTACATCCAAAACTCAAGGGTGGTTGGCGCGGACGAAACAAGCTTCGCTCAAGGAAATGTGGATGGGTGCAATCAAAAAAATAGTCAGGCTTGGCTTTGGGTAGCCGTTACACCCCTAGTAGCATTTTTTCAGATTACACTCTCTCGTTGTACTCAAACAGCCAAAAACCTATTGGGTGAGAAGTTTAGTGGCATTTTAAACTCAGACCGCTATGCCTCATACAACTGGGTCAGTTTGGAGCAACGACAATTATGTTGGGCACACTTAAAGCGAGAGTTCATTAAAATATCAGAGCGGACAGGAGTCTCTAAGCAAATAGGAGAAGACCTGTTAAAGTTTGAAGAGGAATTATTTAAACTTTGGTATCAAGTTAGAGACGGAACTTTAAAGCGTTGTCAGTTCCAACTAAAAGTTCAATCCATCCGTAACTCAATCAAGTCCTGCTTGCATGAAGCTGCTAACTATGAGGTTGGTTACAAAGAGAATACTCCCTTTGCTAAAACTGTTCGCACATGTCGGCAAATTCTAAAAGTTGAACCTGCCTTGTGGTTGTTTGTCGATGTTGAAGGTGTGGAACCAACGAATAATGCAGCAGAAAGAGCAATACGTCCTGCTGTTATATGGCGGCGTACCAGTTTTGGTTCCCAAACTACTGCTGGTAGTACTTTTGTGTCTCGGATGTTAACTGTTGTTACTTCTGTGAAGTTTCAACGCCGCAACGTATTGGAGTTTATGGCTCTTGCTGTGGGTGCCCAACGTCACGGTACGCCAGTTCCCTCTTTACTACCTGAACTTGAAGTTAATGATGAGCAAGTCATAAATGCTGCTTAATTGTCAGACTCCGAACCATTGATTCACACTTATGGAATTTGCTCTTGCCTTTCGGATTAACGATCGCCTGAATGCGTAAATCTTCCTCCATCCATCTTGGTTCATCTCGATCAACGATCGCCTGAATGCGTGAATCTTCCTCCATCCACACTTTGTTCATATTCATCTAATCATATCTTACTTTCACCGAACGTTCTTAGGCCACGGGTATCGTTAAGGGCGTTCCCCCCCCGTGAACGGTTACGAGCTAATGCCCTCGACTTCGAGACAATCAAGGACTATCAGCAACAGTGGGGACTCTCTAACCAGCAAGCTGTAATCTCTAGATTGATTCAGTCCCACGAGCAAAAGACGAGTGTTGCAGCAGAGTTGATTCGCGAGAAAAATCAAGTGGTCCAGTTACAAAAAACAATTGATCAGTTACAGGAAGTGAATAGCCAATTACAGGAGAAATTACAGATGGAAATTGCAGCAACGGCAAGTCAACAGCCTCAACAAATCACAATCAACACTACTGACTTAAAAGCTTTCTTAGAGCAGATAGTTGAGGAGAAGTTGAATGAAGCGTTGGCGAAGCCTCCCGGAGGGAACCTCGGCAAACTACCTCAAGTTCAAACTCAGTCAAATGCGGAAGAGCAAAGTATTGAGCCTGTTCAAACTGTTGCTCCTTCTAAGCCATCCCCGACCAAAGATATTGTTGATTGGGAACTAAAAAGCAATGAGGAATTGTGGGGCACTAAGGCTCAAGGCGCGGCTAATGAAAAAATTCGGCGGAGTTTTCAAGCGATTTGTTCTTATAATGATGCGATCGCCACTGGGGATAATGACCGACTTGCCGTCACAAACTTAGCACTCAGAGAACTGTCAGGAGTTAACGGGCTGTTAGTTGGCGACTGGATTAAAACTCACGCTGACGAGATTATTAGCCATCATAGTAAATATGGGATGCAAAACAGTAAAGATCCGAACAAGGTCGAGACCTACTACAATAAGCGCCACGGGCAAGAGAAAATTCAAAATCTTCTTGAGCGGATCAACGAAAAGCTTTTGGATGGAGTTGCGCTGAAGTCTCAGCAAGCAAAGTAAGCGATCACCATCAATGTTAAGCATCCTAAATTCCCTTGTTGTGTGATGAGGGAATTTTTGCCACAGAAGCAAGCTTTTAGGTTTGATTCAGAAGCCTTTAGACGTTTTGGATGTACTAAAAGTGCTTGCAGATGAAAATACATTCCTCAGTAGCCGACTACAAATGATGTCTGAGAAAATCACAAAATTACAGAAAGATTTTCAAAAATTGTTTGAGCGCGATCGCGCGAACACGTAAATCACAAAAGTCGGCGCATTTGCAGATTATTTGAGCATCAATTCCGGAAAATATATTATACCACACTCGGTAGCATGGGCTGACAAACTTTTATTGACTAATATTATTCTTTTATCTTTTACCTAACGTTTGAAGTTCCTGCTTAGCTTCTTGGCTTAATTCAATATCATTATTTAACTCTAAGACTTTCTTGAAGTCTTTTATTGCTTTGCTTTTCATACCTTTGTTTTTGTAAGCAATTCCTCGGTTGTTGTAAGCTAAAGCATATTTAGGATCAAGTGTAATCGCTTTAGTGTAGTCAGCAATGGCTAGGTCGTATTCTTTTTTGTCGTCGTAAGCATTCCCTCGGTTGTTGTAAGCTGAGGCATATTTAGGGTCAAGTGTAATCGCTTTAGTGTAGTCAGCAATGGCTAGATCGTATTCTTTTTTGTCATCGTAAGCATTCCCTCGGTTGTTGTAAGCTGAGGCAT
>CAZZWA010000009.1:0-9707 GCA_964657555.1 uncultured Microcoleus sp. | reverse complement strand
CTGAGGCATATTTAGGGTCAAGTGTAATCGCTTTAGTGTAGTCAGCAATGGCTAGGTCGTATTCTTTATTGTCTTTATAAGCATTCCCTCGGTTGTTGTAAGCTAAAGCATATTTAGGGTCAAGTGTAATCGCCTTAGTGTAGTCAGCAATGGCTAGGTCGTATTCTTTTTTGTCATCGTAAGCATTCCCTCGGTTGTTGTAAGCTGAGGCATATTTAGGGTCAAGTGTAATCGCTTTAGTGTAGTCAGCAATGGCTAGATCGTATTCTTTATTCTCGTTGTAAGCCTTCCCTCGGCTGATGTAAGCATTGACAGATTTAGGGTCAAGTGTAATCGCTTTAGTGTAGTCAGCAATAGCTAGATCGTATTGTTTTTTCCCACTATAAGCATTACCTCGGTTGCTGTAAGCTAACGCATATTTAGGGTTAAGTGTAATCGCTTTAGTGTAGTCAGCAATGGCTAGATCGTATTGTTTTTTCCCACTATAAGCATTACCTCGGTTGCTGTAAGCTAACGCATATTTAGGGTTAAGTGTAATCGCTTTAGTGTAGTCAGCAATGGCTAGATCGTATTCTTTTTTGCTGTCGTAAATATTCCCTCGGTTGTTGTAAGCTAAAGTATATTTAGGGTTAAGTGTAATCGCTTTAGTGTAGTCAGCAATGGCTAGGTCGTATTCTTTTTTGTTGGAGTAAAGTACCCCTTGGCTGTTGTAAGCTGCTATATTAGTTTCTTGTAGATAAAATGACCAAGATGTAGCTCCCATTACTATAAGTATAGTACTTATTAATAAAATGTTTTTCAACTTACCTTCCTGTAATATTTGCGAATAATTATTAACAGGTATTATATTTTCATTCGTCAGTAAATTTGCAAATTTTTGGCGGAACAAGTCATGGATAAAACGATAACCACCACCGACTCTTTGCAAAAATAAACGTTGAGTACAGTAGTCAAGAAACTTTGCATAATTCCAAGGAATATAGCCGTTAGACCAAAGGAGTACACGGAGAATAAAATGTTTAATAGCAGGTGTTCCACTTCTAGTTAATCCAATAAGTATTCCCAATAATATTCCGGAGAATATGCTATAAATTATCAGCCGATTAATTATCAGTTGATGACTCTGTAGACTTTGTCTAATTATTTCTAGACAAAATATGACTAATGTCCCTAATAAAGAAACGACAAATGATAAAATAATGCTGTTATTAAGTGAACGCCAAATCCCTTGATTAGCATAAGTCTTTTTTTCAATTTCAATTCCACTTATTCCAGAAATTAACCCACCAACAATACTTATAATCAACCCTAGTATGACTCCTAATAATAGTATTTTCTGTATATTTGACTCGAAATCACTAGTTATATATTCAAATAATGTTTGATGAGAATGTTTAGATAATATTTCATTATTTCTAGAAATCATTAAAAGAATTAATATAGACGTTAATCCAAAAATAAGTCCAAAAGTTATCCATTCTCTCCAGCTATTTAAAAAATTTTTAAAAGAAAATTTTAAAGTTTCAATTGTCTGAATAGTCTCTCCAATCAAGCCATAAGTCAATCCGACAATTAATCCAAAAACAATTTCCGAAAACGTGTAAAAATTGAAAGCATCAATAAAAATATCCGTTAATCCTAAAAATAACTTTAAAATTAGCGCATAACTAGCATAAATTAGTCCAGAAATTAACCCGAGAGTTAATCCATTAATAGTTGTTATACTTAAAAGTTTTAAAGGGTAAGTTAAAAGAATTTTTTTGACAAATCTATTTTCTTTTAGCTGACTAAGCTGCTGAGCAAACTGCCCTAAAATTATTCCTGTAAGTAACCCAACAATTAGTCCATTAAATAACCCAAAAATTAATTTATTTTTATATTCGTAAATGAATCCATATAAACCCCAAACTAAACCATTAATTAATGAGCCTATAAGTCCCCAAAAAATTAAATTATAAATATTTTTCTGAAACTTATTATTCAACCAGTTAGACTGCATTCTTTCAATTAAAAACTCAGTAATATTTTCCTCAATTAAGCGCTGTGCCAACCAACTTAACCAACGTCGAGTATTTTCCGGCTGAGGTTGTTTGTCCTTGTCCCTACAGGGGCGTTTGAGCATAATTCGGATATAAGTATCAAATAGGTAGCTAAAACGCTCCTCAGAAGAGTTGAACTGCTGCCATACTGGTATTGAGATTTCTTCAGCCGAGAGGACAATAATATTTAAGAGTAGTGGCGTTTTAGATAATTCCCTTAAATCAGTATCATGACTAATATTACTCAATAATTGGAAGTTACCTGCATTTTGTAAGTATTGAGTAACTTGCTCATCAGAAAGAGGAGATAACTCCAGAGAATTATTTAACTGTAACAAAGTTGTGTATCGTTGATATTCTTCAATCCGACTACAAATGACTAGAGGACTATTCCAATTTTTTGGATGAAGAAACTCATTAATTTGGATGACACACTTTTCTTGACGTTCTGCCGCCAGTTCATCTAAACCATCTAGAAGGGGTATAATTTCTTGATTAGCAACCCACTGTCTACCAATATCTTTTCGGACTCCATATTTGGATTTAAGTTGCTCAACTAACCAATCTTTTATATTTTGGTTGTCTTTTTTCCAGTTCGATAAAGTAAATAATACAGGAACAGGATCTGCTTGATTATTCTTAGCCCGTTTTACTAACTCATCAGTCAGCTTTAAGAGCATAGTGGTTTTTCCCGCACCTGGTTGTCCTAAAATTAATAATCTCCCAGCCACTTCAGATTGGTCAAAAACGTTAATAATGTCTGTATTATCTAATTTAATTTTAGGGAGGTTGCCAACTTTAATTTCACTTGCCCAAGGTAATTCAATCTGTTCCGGGTTTTGCTCAACGTTTAAAGCAATATAAACTCGGTTATGAAGAGAACTATTAAGTCGGCTTTCGACTTCCTTTTCTACCTGTTTTAATAGAACCTGTCGAATTTGAGAAAGCCTTTTTGATGATAGTGGCTCAGGACTACCAGGACGTCCGAAAAGGGAAACTACAAAGCTATTGTTTAAGAAATTATTCCTTCCTTGGACATAATCTCCTTCAATCCGCTCGTTATAATTGCCTTCGTTATCAATCTGGCGATGCTCTGGTTCCTGATTGTTTGTCATGGTTTAATCTTGGTTGGCTTTTTTATGTAAAGGAAAGTTCACATCTAAAATTCAAAAAAAAGGTTTAACTACTCTTAGTTTTCTGCCAATCGTGTAGCGCACCAACCGCGTCATAAAATCCGATTGAGAATTTGATGGCAGTGTGATCTGCGATCGCATTGTTCATGTCAATCAGGCAGTCAATATACTCATATTCTCAAGCCTGAGTGGATCGGGAATCTTCGGTACTCTTGAGCCATTGCTCAAGTAATTCTGTAACTACTTGGTTCATCTTTAACCCCGGCAAAGCACACGCGGCGTGAAACCTTTTTTTGAGATCGTCTGCAATACTAACGTGCATGGATTTGACTTTCTGGAATAGTTCTGTACAAACAAGCTTCACACAAAACTACAAATGTGCCAGATGTGATTTCGGATTACAGTGATCCAGCACTTACCCGTATAAACCCAGATGCTGTCAAAACATTGATCATAACGATACCTTCTTTTTCTGGGCTTTACTCGCTCTTGCTTGGAGAGTGGCTTCTCTACTGAGTCACTAAACCGACTCAAATTTTCTTTGTGCCAGATTTACGGGAAAATTTTTTATTTAACAAACCGCAATATTTAAAGACTGAAAACACTCCTTGGAGCCATCGTCAGTCATTCTCATACCTTTCATGAAATGTTTCCGAAACGGTGGCGATCGCCCCTATCGCCCTTAGTATTGCGAGATGGTCAAGAGCAAGAATCGGCGGCTGACACCTTAGCGATTCTCTTCTTATATAAGCCAACAAAAAGGTGTCCTCCAATTTAGAAACGGGTTATTGTGGAGCGATACGGCTTCAGCCGTTGCCAAGGGCATCGCCAACTGCCGTCAACAGGCAATAAAAATTATACAATTAATATACAAGAAAATACGTATAGATAAATTCCGAAACTTTCCGTGTGAGAACGGAAACGGACAATTGCTGAAACAGATACCCAGCATGATTTAAACCCCGTCCAGAAGAAAAGTAATTTCTTATATAAAAATAGTTGAGCTGGACAAGAAAATCAGCCAAAGAAAGTAGCAATTTAAATACGTCGAGATAAGTACGTGTGTTGTTGGTGAGGAATGGCGAAGTGTGGGATGCGATCGCCCGATAATACCAACATAGAAGAGGGTGTCGCAGCACTTTTCTTTTGGTAAGTCATACACCCCGTGATTTGTTTAAGCCAGAGGTAGGCTGTATGAATGCTTAGTTACACCGTTATACTATCGCTTACTTAATTTTTGAAGTTCCTGTTTTATTTTTTGGCTTAATTCAATGTCATCGTTTAACTGCAAGACTTTCTTGAAGTCTTCTATTGCTTTGTCCTTAATGCCTTTGTTTTCGTAAGCATTTCCCCGGTAGATGTAAGCATCGGTATAATTAGGGTCAATTGCAATCGCTTTATTATAGTCAGCAATGGCTTGGTCGTATTCTTTTTTGTGGTAGTAAGCTAATCCCCGGTTGTAGTAAGCATCGGCATAATTAGGGTCAATTGCAATCGCTTTATTATAGTCAGCAATGGCTTGGTCGTATTCTTTTTTGTGGTAGTAAGCTAATCCCCGATTGTCGTAATCGTAAGCATTGGCAGAATTAGGGTCAATTGCAATCGCTTTATTGTAGTCAACAATGGCTTGGTCGTATTCTTTTTTTTGTTTGTAAGCTAATCCCCGGTTGTAGTAAGCATTGGCAGAATTAGGGTCAATTGTAATCGCTTTATTATAGTCAGCAATGGCTTGGTCGTATTCTTTTTTTTCGTAGTAAGCTAATCCCGGATAGATGTAAGCATTGGCAGAATTAGGGTCAATTGCAATCGCTTTATTATAGTCAACAATGGCTTGGTCGTATTCTTTTTTTTGTTCGTAAGCTAATCCCCGATAGATGTAAGCATTGGTAGAATTAGGGTCAATTGCAATCGCTTTATTGTAGTCAGCCATAGCTTTGTCTGATTCTTTTTTTTCGTTGTAAGCATTTCCTCGGTAGATGTAAGCATCGGTATAATTAGGGTTAATTGCAATCGCTTTATTATAGTCAACAATGGCTTGGTCGTATTCTTTTTTTTGTTCGTAAGCTAATCCCCGATAGATGTAAGCATTGGTAGAATTAGGGTCAATTGCAATCGCTTTATTGTAGTCAGCCATAGCTTTGTCTGATTCTTTTTTTTCGTTGTAAGCATTTCCTCGGTAGATGTAAGCATCGGTATAATTAGGGTTAATTGCAATCGCTTTATTATAGTCAGCAATGGCTTGGTCGTATTCTTTTTTGTGGTAGTAAGCTAATCCCCGATTGTAGTAAGCATTGGCAGAATTAGGATCAAGTTTAATAACTTTATTGTATTCAGCAATGGCAAGATCGTAGTCTTTTTTATTATCGTAACTAAATCCTTGATTTTTATAAGCATCAATATTGGTTTCTTGTAAATGAAATAACCAAGATGTAGCTCCCATTACGATAAGTATAGTAGCTATTAATAAAATATTTCTCAGCTTTCCCTCTTGTACTGTTTGCGGCTGATTATTAATAGTTTTTATATTTATCTCTGTCAACACGTTTGCAAATTGTTGGCGGAACAAGTCATGAATAAAACGATAACCACCACCGACTCGTTGCAAAAATAAACGTTGAGTACTGTAGTCAAGAAACTTTGCATAATTCCAAGGAATGTAGCCATTAGACCAAAGAACTACGCGTAGAATAAAATGTTTAATAGCAGGTGTTCCGCTTCTTGTTATTCCAATAAGTATTCCCAATAATATTCCGGAGAATATGCTATTAACTATTAGTTGATTAGTAGATAGAATTTGTCTAGCTAATTCACAAGGAAATATGATTAATGTTCCTAAAAGAGAAATGACTAACGATAAAATAATACAATTGTTAAGTGAACGCCAAATCCCCTGATTAGCATAAGTCTTTTTTTCAATTTCGATTCCGCTTATTCCAGAAATTAACCCCCCAACGACACTTATGATTAACCCTAGCATTACTCCTAATAATATTATTTTATGTATATTTGAATTGAAATTAAGAATTAGATATTGAACTAACGTTTCTTTTAAATTAATATTTAATATTTCATTTGCACCAGAAATCATTACAAAAAATAGTTCAGATGTCAATCCAAAAATCAGTCCGAAAACTATCCATTCTTTCCAGCCAATTAAAAATTTTTTTAAAGAAAACTTTATAGTTTCAACAGTCTGAATAGTTTCTCCAACCAACCCATAAGTTAATCCAACAATTAATCCAAAAATAATTTCCGAGAACGTGTAAAAATTGAAAGTATCAATAAAAATATTAGTCAATCCCAGAAATAACTTTACAATCAGCCCATAAGTTGCATAAATTAGTCCAGAACTTAACCCGAGAGTTAGTCCATTAATCGTTGTTTTGCTTAAAAGTTTTATAGGGGGTATTAAAATAATTTTTTTGACAAATTTGTTTTCTCTTAGCTGAATAAGCTGCTGCTCAAACTGCCCTAAAATCATTCCTGTAAGTAATCCCACAATCAATCCATTAAATAATCCCAAAAATAATTTATTTTCAGCTTCGTAAATAAATCCATATAAACCCCACACTAATCCATTAATTAGCGAGCCTATCAGTCCCCAAAAAATTAAATTATAAATGTTTTTCCGAAACTGATTATTCAACCAATTAGGCTGCATTTTCTCAATCAAAAACTCAGTGGTATTTTCCTCAATTAATCGCTGTGCCAACCAACTTAACCAGCGTTGAGTATTTTCCGGCTGAGGTTGTTTGTCTTTATCCTTATAGGGGCGTTTGAGCATTCTACGTATATAAGCATCAAATAGGTAAGTTAAACGTTTCTCAGAAGAGTTGAACTGTTGCCATGTTTCAATTGAGATTTCTTCAGCCGAGAGGACAATAATACTTAAGAGTAGTGGTGTTTTTGCTAATTCTTTTAAATCAGTATCATGACTAATACTGTTGTCTAATTGTAAAACACCTGTATTTTGTAAGTATTGAGTAATTTGCTCATCAGAAAGAGGAGATAACTCCAGAGAATTATTTAACTGTAACAAAGTCGTGTATCGCTGATATTCTTCAAATCGGCTACAAATGACTAAAGGACTATTCCAATTTTTCGGATTAAGAAACTCATTAATTTGGATGACACACTTTTCTTGACGTTCTGCCGCCAATTCATCCAAACCATCTAGAAGCGGTATAATTTCTTGATTAGCAACCCACTGTCTACCAATATCTTTTCGGACTCCATATTTGGATTTAAGTTGCTCAACTAACCAATCTTTTATATTTTGGTTGTCTTTTTTCCAGTTCGATAAAGTAAATAATACAGGAACAGGATCTGCTTGATTATTCTTAGCCCGTTTTACTAACTCATCAGCTAACTTCAGGAGCATAGTGGTTTTTCCCGCACCTGGTTGTCCTAAAATTAGTAGTCTGCCAGCAATATCTTCTTGAGCAAAAACATTAATAATATCTGTCTGCTCTAATTTTATCTTAGGGAGATTGCCAACTTTAATTTCACTTGCCCAAGGTAATTCAATCTGTTCGGGATTTTGCTCGACGTTTAAAGCAATATAAATTCGGTTATGGAGAGAACTCCTGAGTCGGCTATCCACTTCCAAATCTACCTGTTTTAATAAAATTTGTCGAATTTGAGAAAGCCTTTTTGACGATAATGGTTCCGGACTACTGGGACGTCCAAAAAGGGAAACTACAAAGCTATTGTTTAAGAAATTATTCCTTCCTTGGACATAATCTCCTTCAATCCGCTCGTTATAATTGCCTTCGTTATCAATCTGGCGATGCTCTGGCTCGTGATTATTTGTCATGATTTAATTTTTGTTTGTTTTTTTATGTAAAGGAAGGTTCGCATCTAAAATTCAAAAAGAGGTTTGACTACTCTTAGTTGTCTGCCAATCTTGTAGCGCACTAATGACAAAGCTAGCAGCCGGATGATTGATTAATTGCCTTAAAGCTTCAATTCCATTTGCGTTTAAAGCACTGAGTACTTGTGCTGTGAGAGTGGGACTATTTTCAATACTTTTAATTATCTCGGATGCGATCTGCATTTTCCCTAAAGTTGTATTCGGAGAATAGGAATTACCTAACTGTGACAATAACTTTTGAATTTCCGCCGCAACATCAGTAAGACTTTGGTTTTCACCCCCTGTAGAGTAATTCCCCTGTACATAGTTGCCATGAATCTTTTCGTTATAATTACCGCTCCCCATATTAATAGTGCGTCCATCGCTTGCCATATCTGCTTTTTTCTCCTTTGAATTAAGTGGGAATAAAGTCTGGGATTGATTTCGAGTTTTAATAACTGGAATTAAATCACCCGGAATATTATTGAGGTCTATATTGTTGCGACCAAATTTAAAAGCATCTGCATAAGTTCTTCCCGCACCAACTGCGTCATAAAATCCGACTGAGAACTTAATCGCAGTCTGATCTGGCACCGTATTGTTCATGCCAATCACGCAGTCAATATACTCATAGATAGCTGACGCTTGAAATTCGGAATAGCAGGCGTTGAGTAAAACACACTCCACCTTGTCTTTGAATAGCTCAAATAGTTTGGTTAGCGCATTTGTACTCACCAGTTGCACTTGTCCAAAGTCATCTTCTAATACAATCCCACTAAGCTGCGAGTGTCTGTATACAGCCTCACGCTCTCCAGTTTGTTGCTGGTTAGTGTTTAAATCCTCACTACTTGGAGCAAGACCATGCCCAGAAAAATGTACAATTTGCGGTCCTTCATCTAACAAAGCACGGCGTAAATCATTAATCCTGATTGCCCCTCTAGTAATTAGTTGAAATTCCCCTCTACTCCTGGAACGTGAGAGTGCAGATTGAATTTCCCTTACTTCCTCATCTAGACGAAGCTGACTGGTATTGTGAGGATTAGCAGATAATATCAAAATTTTCTTCATATTCTCAAGCCTGAGTGGATCGGGAATCTTCGGTACTCTTGAGCCATTGCTCAAGTAGTTCTGTAACTACTTGGCTCATCTTTAACCCCCGCAAAACACACGCGGCGTGAAACCTTTTTTTGAGATCGTCTGTAATACTAACGTGCATGGATTTTACTCTGTTGAATTGTTCTGCACAAATAAGCTTCACACAAAACTACAAATGTGCCTGATGTAATTTCGGATCAAAGTGATCATGCACTTATCCGTATAAACCCAGATGCTGTCAAAACATTGATCATAACGATACCTTCTTTTTCTGGGCTTTACTCGCTCTTGCTTGGAGAGTGGCTTCTCTACTGAGTCACTAAACCGACTCAAATTTTCTTTGTGCCAGATTTACGGGAAAATTTTTTATTTAACAAAGCGTAATATTTAAAGACTGAAAGCACTCCCAGGAGCCATCGTCAGTCATTCTCATACCTTTCATCAAACGTTTCCGAAACGGTGGCGATCGCCCGATTGCATCGCGTGATGGTCAAGAGCAAGAATCGGCGGCTGACACCTTCGCCGTTCTCTTCTTATAACCCACCTTCCGCACCCTAACTGTCACACATCAACAAAAAGCTGACAGGG
>CAZZWA010000008.1:6461-33732 GCA_964657555.1 uncultured Microcoleus sp. | reverse complement strand
GAATGCCAATTGCTCCATGCTCTAAACTGGGCATCTCTAGCAATTCCTCACTCTCATCCAGTTCAGTCATGCTCTCAACCTGAGTCATCGTCTACCTCTAAACGGTCTCTATTTAGGTAACTACAAAAAATAAATTATCCAATTCCTACATCTAACACAGGTATCAAATTCTGCTCCCCCGATTTTTTATTTGGAAGTCCCTTACAGGGAGCTGGAGGGGCTGATGCGAACAGGTGTAGGTGCGATGCTCCTGACTCCTTTCATTTTCCTGCATTTCGCTCTTGGAGTTTCAGCATAATTTCTGCATGAACTTCACGGGTAATAGGATAGAAGTAGGCCAGCACCAGGCCACAGAGCAGGATCAGAGTAGGCAAAGGGCCAATGGCTAGGCGGATGGCTAGAAGTGCCGAAGCAGGCTGAGTGGGCGCAGAATTTCCCGAACTTGAGATATATCCAGCCCAGTTTAAGCCTTGCAGCACTAAGGCCAACGCAATGGCTAAACCAAATTTTTGGATGAGCACCATGAAGCCGTAGAATATGCCTTCGCGACGCTGCCCAGTTCTGAGTTCGTCCAGTTCAATCACGTCTGGCATCATTGACCAAGGGATCAGAAAGGCTGTGGAAACCCCAAAGCTGGCCATCACTGCCAGGACGTACATCAGCACGACTTGACCAGGCTGGAGGAAAAAGAGTCCCGCTTGCGCGATAATCCAGACACTCATCCCCATAAAGTAAACAGCTTTTTTACCCACTCGTTCGCTGACAGCACTCCAGACAAACAGCATGAAGATCGCGGGGACTTGCACAAATAGACCAACAACAGCTGAGTCCCCAATGTCAAGACGCATCCAACTAACCACATAGTAAGGAATGATGGTTTGTGTGATTTGCACTCCTGACCAAGAACAGAGATAGATACCGATGACAAATAGGAAAGGCCGATTGTTAAAGATAATTCGTAACTGCTCTAAGTAAGGCAGGGATTCAGAACTATCAGCTTCCTGGCGTCGCTGTTCCGTGATGGCAACGCGATCGCGAGTCCCCCAAACGCACCAGAAAGGAGGGATGATTGAGAGGACAGCACAGATACCTCCCAGAATTAAATACTTGCTAAAGTCATTTTTTACCACTGAGAAGATAACTTGGGCCAAGACTAGAGATATAATACTACCCCCAATTGAGAAAGCAAACCGAAAGCTGTTGAGGGCGGTACGTTCGTTGTAGTCTCTGGTTAGCTCTGGTGTTAGGGCTGTGTAGGGTAGATTAACTGCAGTATAGGAGGTGTTGAAAAAGAGACTAATTACAATGTAGTAACCGAACAGTTGCCACTGTTGGCTACTGGAGTTGCCACTGAAGGGAGGTACAATCCAGTGCAAAAAGAAGAATACGGCTAAGGGAATTGCGCCAAACAGCATCCAAGGATGCCGCCGTCCCCAGCGAGACTTGGTGCGATCGCTCAACACTCCCACTACAGGATCGTTCACCCCATCCCAAATCCCACTAATTAACCGAATGTTGCCAGCCAATCCAGCATTCAAACCTGCCACGTTGGTGAGGAAAACCGATAGGTAAAATCCTAGGAGATTAGCAGTGATCGCAGTTCCCAGATCTCCTGCACCGTATGCCAGTTTGGTACTCAGGTTTAGCTTCTCAAGCTCAGGTGCAGCGTTAAAATTGTCAGAAGGGGAAGTATGAGTCATGATTTTTGGGCGCATCTTAGTTCAAATTACCAGTTAATGGCGATCGCAATTGCCGAATTGAAGTGTAATGTGTATAATTCAAGCCTTAGTCGAGAGCACTAACCGGAGTAGAGTATGGGGGAGATGTTTTTGCCAAAGCGCGTTGCCACATACACGCGCATGGTAGACGGGACGCAGGAAGACTATCTTATTCAACAAGAGTTAGGCAAGCTGTTCCAGGCTACCTTGGCTGACCGAGTTTTGGACGCACTAGGCGGACTGCGGGGCAATTCCCCTAACCTGATTGACCGTTACGAACACTCACTACAGACGGCTACTAGGGCCTTTCGCGATCAGGCCGACGAAGAAATGGTAGTTGCAGCCCTAATGCATGACATTGGCGATTTGATGGCACCGGATAACCATGCTATTATTGCAGCAGAAATGCTTCGCCCCTACGTAACGCCGAGCACCTGTTGGATTGTAGAACATCACGGCATCTTTCAAGGCTATTACTTCTGGCATCATCTGGGAGAGGATCGGCATGCACGGGAGAAGTTCCGCGAGCATCCTTACTTTGAACGCACATCTGAGTTCTGCCACAAGTGGGATCAAGAGTCATTCGATCCAACCTATGACACTATGCCACTATCAGCCTTTGAGCCAATGGTACGGCATATCTTTGCTCGTGAACCTTGGGGCGACCACACGAGGCAGGAATAGCTAGTGCATGGTGGCAAAAGTTTTCCACCATTTCAGTAAAAGGACGGAGGACTCTAGCGTTAGCGGCGCGACAGCACACGAGAGGAAACTGATGGTTTTTTTCTGCCGCGCCAAGCTAGAAAGGCATCTGTGTTAAATCAAGAAGCTTTTAATTATGGGGATTCTAACTCAAAACTCTTAATTCAATCATGCCCGACCTTTACGTTTCCTGGTCTGACTACTACTCTAAGATTGAACGCTTAGCAGTCACGATCTATCATTCCAATTGGAATTTCGACCAGATTGTCTGCCTTGCTAGAGGCGGATTGCGGATTGGTGATGTTCTGTCGCGAATTTACCGCAAACAGCTAGCGATTTTGGCGGCGGCCTCTTATGGTAGCACAGGTGATTCTCCTACAGAAACGCTTCGCGATCGCGTTCGGGGTGCCCTCACCTTTTCCCGCCACCTGACCATGACTACAGAACGACTGGGTAGCCGCATTCTCTTAGTTGATGACTTGGTTGATTCTGGCACGACTCTCCAGCAAGCTATCAGCTGGCTGGAGCATAATCATGGTCCTGGGATTGAGGAAGTACGCACAGCAGTCCTCTGGTACAAAGGTTGCTCCATCTTCCCGCCCGATTACTATGTAGACTATCTGCCAGACAATCCCTGGATTCACCAACCTTTTGAAAGCTACGAAGAAATGACGCCTGCTGAATTGGCTGCAACTTACGAGCAATTAGCGATCAGGGATTAGATCCTACTATAGTTCGTAGGAATTGCGGAATTCAGATCAACCTAGGATCGTGCTGACTTTTCTGCTCCAAAAGAGAAACTTAGCTAAATAGACTGGAATCACTGCGGGGAGGAGGCGTCCCAAAATCCATCCCAGCACACCGCCAGCCAGCCGCGTATAGAGTTCTAACATCTGAGTTGCTAGACTGGGCATGATTTAATAAGCTGTAAGCTGTAGTGCAGATGCTCAAGAGGGCTAAAGTTGCTGGATTGCCAAACGTCCCGATCTTTTGTCATTCGTGAGAATGTAGATTAAGTACTAGCTTTTAGCGATCAGCTGATTGCTAATCGTTAACTAGAGGAATTGAGCTTTCAAGGAGTGGCTCTTTTGGATAAACCGAGTTTACCTAAAAAACTACGAAAGGTGTCGGTACCGCCGCCAGTAGATGATTTTCCAGTAGCACTGCGGGATACGCCCTCGGTTAGTCGCCGGTATCGGTTGAAGCCAGTATTCCTGATTAGTGGCTTGGGAGGATTAGCAGCGATCGCTCTTTTGATCGGTGTCCTGATTCCCCGCCCAGCATCCCAGCCACCAGAATCGAACTCAGCTCAGCAGAGTGACAATGGTGGAACGCGACAAGCATCAGCTGAGTCTGAAAAGCCAGACGATAACGCCCTAGTGATTGGAGAGAGCAAGCACTTTGCCTACCAAGAAGCACCGGTAGGGGAACTGGAACCAATCAAAGCAGATGGTAGCGTTTTGCTGCGAAAAGCAGCCGCAAAAGAATATAAGGCTATGGTGGCTGCGGCAAGGGCTGATGGCGTCATCCTAGTGCCAATTTCAGGATTCCGCTCGGTTGCCTTACAGCAGAAGATATTTTTTGAGGTCAAGGAGCAACGGGGACAGGCGGCAAGTAAGCGGGCAGAAGTCAGTGCGCCTCCCGGTTACAGTGAGCATCACACTGGCTACGCGGCAGATCTTGGCGATGGAAACGTCCCGGCAACAAACCTGAATCCGACTTTTGAAAATACACCGGCCTTTAAGTGGTTGCAGGCTAATGCTGTCCGCTTCAACTTTGAGATGTCGTTTCCCCGCAACAATCCCCAAGGCGTCAGTTACGAGCCGTGGCACTGGCGCTATGTAGGCGATCGCGAAAGCTTAGAAACGTTTTACAAAGCTAAAAATTCCGTCGTCCAGAGCCCTGCGGCTGCCGTCCGCAGTCCCCAACCAGAGGTAAGTCCCCAACCAGAGGGCACAAAGTAGTGTTGCAGCTATCATCTACGCTCTGTGAGGGTGCAATTAAAAGTGGTGGTTTGTTGATCGTTCGCTTACGATGATTCTCCTTGACGTAAGGGAGGCGCTGAGGGGGTAACAGCAGTAAACAACGGCGGCATGGTTGACAAAATCACCAGAAAATGAGTGGATAGTAGGCATGGCGTGGCGCGTCCACCAGAGCATTGAGATAACGACAAAGATAGAGATGGGGAATCTGAGTGAAGAAGTTTCCTGGTAGTAGCGACCTTGCATAATCGCCGACGCCAAATAGTTTTCACACCAGGTTCACCATCACCTTTTCGACACTTTCCCGACAAACTATACTTATTAACCGTTTCGAGTATCCCAGAAGAGTTTTATAAGATTAATATCTATGCTGATAAGTATCAAATCATCCATCTCTCAGCGAGTTCGATGGGTAGACTATGCTAAAGGCGTTGGGATATTCTTAGTTGTTTTGGGTCATACGCTTCGCGGTCTAGTTAATCATTCAATACTCGAATTATCAATGCCTGTCCGCGCAATCGATGAGTGGATTTATGCATTCCACATGCCGCTGTTTTTCTTTATAAGTGGATTATTCATTAATCGCTCAGCATCAAGGCCACTGAGAGTTTTTGTAGTGGAGAAGCTGAAGGCGATCGCCTACCCATATGTGTTGTGGTCAGTGCTACAGAGTATTCTTCAAGCGACAATGTCTTCTTATACTACCAATCATGTGTCTTTGACTAGCCTATGGCAAATTGTTTATAGCCCAGTGATGCAGTTTTGGTTTCTCTACACGCTGTTGGTCATCACTTTGGTCTACGCGATCACCTGCAAGCTACATGTCTCCCCCCTGCTATTTTTGGTGCTCTCAATTTTCTTTTACTGCTCGCAGGAATACGTCAGCTTGGGTGACTGGGGGGTCTTGTATTTAGTCAGAAGATATGCAATCTACCTTGCACTCGGTGCGGTGGTTGGTAATAGCAGAGTGATATCAGAGTTGCCGCGTCTTAAGACCTCGCTTTTGATTGTTGCTATATTTGGCGGATTTCTAACGGTTGGGGCGGCTGTTGGTTTCAACTTCATAAATCAATCCTTGGTCATTCCCGTAGTTGCGATGTTTGGAATCTTTGCCACCGTGGCGTTGGCAATTCTGCTGGAGCAACTTAATGTGGCCGGTTTTCTAGAGCAGTGGGGCCACTTATCACTGGCAATTTTCGTGGCGCATACAATCGCTTCATCAATACTGCGAATTGGGCTACAGAAACTCTTAGGGTTTGAGCAGCCGATCGCTCACCTTGTACTTGGGATAG
The DNA here is from genome assembly GCA_964657555.1 of uncultured Microcoleus sp. Taxonomy (GTDB): domain Bacteria; phylum Cyanobacteriota; class Cyanobacteriia; order Cyanobacteriales; family FACHB-T130; genus CAZZWA01. Next base: position 28,038 of record CAZZWA010000008.1, on the reverse strand, counting down.
CGGTTGGTATTTACGCACCAATTGCTCTGGCTATAATTTGCCAGCGCATCGGGTTTCAGTATATGTTTACATTAGATTTGCGTATTCACAATCAGAGTAAACCTTTTCCTGAGTTTAAGAAAACCTGAGTTGCAGTCAAAGCCGGTTTTAAAAATGACTGGCTCGGTGAGCTAGTTGATGACACAGCGGTGACGGCTATATACCAGCGCGCCAACAGCATAATACTTTACCAACTTTTCAAACACATTCTGGAGTTGGCGATCGCTAGTCCAACCAATACCCACTAACATAAACTGAACAACAGACGGCCTGGAGCTTGAGATATTGCGATTTAAACACTTGGCAATAATAACAGATATTTAGCAAATAAGGAAAGATGAGAAACAGCTTTCAGCTACGCAAGGTCATAAAAATTAAAGAGCCAAACGGAAAAGGTAAAATTTTTGCCTTATTACATCTACCTTCTTCCCGTCGATTGGCACTTCTATTTGCTAGTCTGCTGACCATCACTCTCCTCTTTATTGTGCCCGTACTCAGCCAGCAGCGAGTTACAATTACGCTCTTGATCCAAGCTTTAGAAGCAGCGCAGTGGACATCACTGATTCAGGAATTTGAGGCTAAAAACCCAGACGTTCACCTGGAACTGATAGAAGGCCCAAATGCCACTAACTTAGTAGAAGATCTCTATACCTCCGCTTTTTTGCTAGGAAACTCGCCCTACGACTTGGTTTACATGGATATCATTTGGGCTCCTAAGTTTGCCGCTGCTGGGTGGTTGATGGATCTCTCAGAGAGAATTTCTCAAAAAGAATTAGGCGAATTTCTCACAGCTGATGTCAATGGGGGGCGCTATCAAGGAAAGCTGTATCGCATTCCGTTGCGATCAGACGCTGGTATGCTTTACTACCGTAAAGATTTACTAGAACAGGGGGGATACCAGCCCCCCGAAACCTTTGACCAACTGATGCAAATCTCTCAGGCGTTGCAAAAGCAAAAGTTAGCTAGGTGGGGGTACCTCTGGCAAGGCAGACAGTACGAAGGCCTAGCAGCTATGTTTGTTGAGGTGCTGGAGGGTTACGGTGGCTTCTGGGTGAACCCGCAAACCCAGGAAGTGGGACTTGCCCAACCAGAAGCATTGCAAGCTGTCGAGTTCTTACGCAGCACGGTTGGGGAAGGCATTTCTCCCTCCGGTGTGACTACCTATGGTGAAGATGAAACCCGCCTGTTGTTTCAGAATGGTGATGCGGTTTTCTTGCGAAACTGGCCTTATGTTGTGGGTTTAGCCGCAAAATCTCCCATCCAAGGTAAGTTTGGGATTAAACCGATGGTTCATGCTCCTGGTGACAAGAGTGGTGCTTGCCTGGGTGGATGGGGACTAGGAATTTCCCGAATGTCAAAACATCCAGATGAAGCTTGGCGGGTGATTCAGTTTTTAGCTAGTGAGTCAGCAGAACGAAAGTTTATTCTAGCAACTGGTTATGTTCCTAGTCGCCGATCGCTATTTAACGACCCAGAAATTGTTGCCAAATATAGCCATTATCCAAAATTACTAGAAGTTATTGAAAAAGCAGTCTTACGTCCTCCTATTGCTCAATATGCTCAAGCATCAGATATTTTGCAGCGCTATCTCAGTGCAGCGTTGACGGGGAGAATGAGACCGGAAAAGGCAATGAAAGCAGCTGCTGATGAGACTCGTCGGTTGTTGAGAAAGGTTTAAATGTAGCATGGAGGTTACAGTTTTGAAATCAAAATTAATTTATTTTCACTGATGAACCTAGACACGATTCGGAAACGAGAACAACTGACTGGATGGATACTAGTAACACCTGCTTTGCTGCTGTTGCTGCTGGTGTTTGCCTACCCAATTGCTCGCGCTTTTTGGTTAAGTTTATTCACTCAAAATCTCGGCACCCAGCTGCAACTAGTTTTCTCCGGACTGGACAATTATGGGCGGATGGTTGGCGATGGGCGCTTTTGGCAGACTTTGTGGAATACCACAGTATTTACCACTATTTCTGTTTTTCTAGAATTGGTGCTGGGGATGTGGATAGCCCTAGTGCTGAATCAATCATTTCGAGGGCGCGGCGTGGTGCGGACAATTGCCATTCTCCCTTGGGCATTGCCAACTGCTTTGATGGGACTGGCTTGGGCATGGATTTTTAATGACCAGTACGGCATTGTCAATGACATCTTACATCGTCTGGGATTTATTCAGACCAGCGTCAGTATCAGCTGGCTAGGAGAACCAACCCTGGCGATGTTGGCAGTGATTTGTGCTGAGGTTTGGAAAACAACACCGTTTATCAGCATTCTCCTTCTAGCAGGCTTACAATCAATCCCCTCAGATCTCTACGAAGCGCATGCCATTGATGGTGCTAATCCCTGGCAAAGCTTTCGTCAAATAACTTTACCTCTACTAATACCGCAAATCCTGATTGCCCTGTTGTTCAGATTCGCTCAGGCTTTCGGCATCTTTGACTTAATTGCGGTGATGACTGGAGGGGGGCCAGCTGGTGCAACGGAGATGGTTTCTATCTATATATATGCTACTGTGATGCGCTATTTAGATTTTGGCTATGGGGCAGCGTTAGTGGTAGTGACGTTTTTGTTACTGCTGGCAGCTGTGGCAATCGTGAGTTTCTTACTTTCAAAAGCACGCGCTAACGCAGCCGGAGCAAAGTAATATCATGTTTGGTTAAATACTCAAAGCGATCACTTTCAGGGAACTGCTATGAGCCAGCGTGAAGTCATATTAAGAAGTTGTCAAAAAACTTCGGAGTTTTGTCGGGTTTTTGCCGTAAAAAGCCTGAAGTTATTTATTGGTAAGTTCTAATTACTTTCACTCATGTTTTCAATGTTTAAAAAACTACGCTCCCCTACCTGGGTAATCTTGCTAATCATCTCTGCTGGTAGCCTGTCAGCATGTACTAGGGCAAGTGTTCAACAAGAGCAAATAACCCTCGCCTCCCATTCCCCATGCTTCCAAGGTGCTTCAGCTGGCTTTGTTCGTCCGCGCCTCGCGGTAGGAATGACAGGACGATCCGTGTCTCCCAATAAACTCAGCATCCGCAACCAGCCCAATGTTGACAGCCCGATTGCAGGGTCTTTATCTCCTAGTGATATCTTCAAAGTTATAGAAGGGCCAGAATGTAAAGATAGCTACGTGTGGTGGAAAGTGGATAATGGTCAGTTACAAGGCTGGGTAACCGAGGCCGATCCGGCTACGTTTAAGTATTGGTTAGAGCCTAGCAATCAGTAAATCCACCTTCCCAACTCAAATGACCGTAAGGCAAAATCAACCGGCAAGCGAATCAATCAGGGGCATTCAACAAGTTATTCTGCCAGTCTCTGTATTTCTCGTTGTGGTCTTTTTCCTGGCACCAATTCTCTGGCAGTTGCTCACCTCTTTTAAGGTGAATGCTGACATTTCCAAGGTTCCCACCGTTTACTTTCCCACTCGCTACACCCTCGACCATTATCTAGAACTGTTCCGCCGCCGTCCCTTTCATCTGTATATTTTCAATAGCGCTTTTGTTGCCATTACTTCAACAGTGCTATGTTTGGCTTTAGGTGCGCCAGCTGCTTATGCCTTAGCACGATTGCGAATTCGAGGAGAGCAAATCATTCTTGCCAGTATCCTGATTGTCACGCTATTTCCTTACGTGCTCCTGTTTCTAGGACTTTTAGAAATTGTCAAAGCTGTTGGTTTGGGCAATAACTACTTGGCGCTGATTATTCCCTACACAGCCCTGAATTTACCCTTGACAATTCTGGTAATGCGGAGTTTCTTTCAACAGCTACCGAAAGACTTAGAAGATGCTGCTAAAGTAGATGGCTACAACACTTGGCAAATGCTGCTGCAAATTGTCCTGCCAATGACTGTACCGGCGCTGGTTACAACGGGCATTCTCACCTTTATTTTTGCCTGGAACGAGTTTATCTTTGCCCTCACATTCATTACCCGCGACACCATGAAGACAATACCTGTGGCTGCTGCCCAGTTGGGTGGATCGTCAGTGTTTGAGATTCCCTATGGGGCGATCGCTGCTGCTACAGTCGTGGGGACTTTGCCACTGGTGTTATTGGTGCTGTTGTTCCAGCGCCGGATCGTGCAAGGATTGACTGCTGGCGCAGTTAAAGGGTGATATCATGCTGTGCGGCATCTTCAGAAAATCGCTTGCATTGTATGTCATAGTTAGCTATGGGCCCAGTTCTACCTTCACTTGTTCCCATGGGACTGTTCCTTCTGCTTTTGCTGACCTTAGACCCTCCATTGTATATATAGTATCAAGGTAATTGGTAATTGAGAATACATAGACTACGCAAAATAATTTGACCCGCAGGCAAAAACCCCAATCCCTCAAAATTACGTAGTGTGACACTTCAGTTTGCCGAATGCGGGACTCAACCAAATAAGCCCCCTCTGTGGCAATCTGAAAAACAATGAACTAAGACAGCAACTCACCAACAAGCTTTATGCAGACTCTGCCCAGCCCTGTTATTTCCAAAGCAGCCCCCAGTCAACCTGCTTTTGACACCACCATCAAGCGCCGCAAGACTCGTCCTGTTAAGGTAGGCAATATCACCATTGGCGGCAGCTACCCCGTTGTAGTGCAGTCAATGATCAATGAAGATACCCTAGATATTGATGGTTCCGTTGCAGGGATTCGTCGCTTGCACGAAATTGGCTGCGAGATTGTCCGTGTCACAGTGCCCAGTCTAGGACATGCTAAAGCCTTAGCAGAAATTAAGCAAAAATTGACTGAAACTTATCAACAAGTGCCTCTTGTCGCTGATGTGCATCACAACGGCATGAAGATTGCCTTAGAAGTTGCCAAGCACGTCGATAAAGTGCGGATTAATCCGGGATTATATGTCTTTGAAAAGACTAGTCCTGATCGCACTGAATACACCCAAGCTGAGTTCGACGAGATTGGTGAAAAGATTCGCGAAACTCTGGAACCCCTCGTCGTTTCCCTGCGCGATCAGGGTAAGGCAATGCGGATTGGTGTTAATCACGGTTCCCTCGCTGAGAGGATGCTATTCACCTATGGCGACACTCCAGAGGGTATGGTGGAATCTGCCCTGGAATTTATCCGCATTTGTGAATCCCTCGACTTCCGCAACTTGGTCATTTCCCTGAAAGCATCGCGGGTGCCAGTGATGCTAGCTGCTTATCGCTTAATAGCACAGCGGATGGATGAACTAGGTATGGACTATCCCTTGCATTTGGGCGTTACTGAAGCTGGGGATGGCGAGTACGGACGCATCAAGTCCACAGCCGGAATTGCCACCCTGCTGGCTGATGGGATTGGCGATACAATTCGGGTATCGCTAACCGAAGCTCCAGAAAAAGAGATTCCTGTCTGCTATAGCATTCTGCAAGCTTTAGGTTTGCGGAAAACCATGGTGGAGTATGTCGCCTGCCCTTCCTGCGGTCGCACTTTGTTCAACTTAGAAGAAGTGCTGCACAAAGTTCGGGAAGCAACCAAACATCTTACAGGACTAGATATAGCGGTTATGGGCTGTATTGTCAATGGCCCTGGGGAAATGGCAGATGCTGATTACGGTTATGTTGGCAAACAGCCAGGTTATATATCCTTGTATCGTGGCCGAGAAGAAATTAAGAAGGTTCCAGAGGCTCAGGGTGTTGAGGAGTTAATTCAATTAATCAAAGCAGATGATCGCTGGTTCGAGCCTTAACCTTGAGGATGAGGGATTGAGAAGAACAGGGAGAAGCTTTACCAAATTCCCCTTGTCTCCCAATCCCCCTTGCCGACGCCTACCACCTACTTCCTCAGCCACGCTCTCCGGACTGGAAGCTGATGCAGTGGATAGAGATATATGGGGACTGCTTCTTAGCATTGCATTGCCTGTGCTAGAGTGAGCTTAATTGCTCCCTTAGTAGTTTCCGGTTCGCAAAGCTTAGAATAAATCTGGACATGCCTAAATCTGATGTTCAAATCCTGCTGTATCAACTTCCCAAACTCGCAACTTGATGATTGTCGGAGTTCATCCAGGTTGTTACGTTGCTGGCTGATTGCCCGCCATCTCAGCTGGGGTTTCAGTTAGACGTTAGGCTCGTCACCGTTGGCAGGGAATTGAAATAACTCACATTCCCTGTAAAGTCTAGACAACATGTCTAGATTAGTCCAATACCAAACCAAAGTTGTAATCAGCAGTTATTAAACCCCCGGCTCAGAAAGTAATATGGTAATTGCCAAACGTGGGATAGTTCTCGGTGCGACGGCAGCTATGGTGGCTGCGATCGCGATTACAGGAGTAGTTCATCTACCTAAAAGTCTGGCAGGCTTGAAAGAAAGCCCTAAAGAACTAATTGATGAAGTGTGGCAGATCATCGACCGTCAATACGTGGATGGCACATTTAACCAGGTAGATTGGCGTGCTGTTCGTAACGATTATCTAAACCGCACATACAGCGATAAGCAGGAAGCCTACAAAGCAATTCGGGAAATGCTGAAGAAACTGGGTGATCCCTATACCCGGTTTATGGACCCAGAAGAGTTCAAGAATATGCAGATTGATACTTCTGGGGAATTGACTGGTGTCGGCATCCAGTTAGCTCAAGACGAGAAAACAAAAAAACTAACAGTGATTGCGCCAATTGAAGACACCCCAGCAGCAAAGGCTGGTGTGCTTGCTAAGGATGTGATTACCAAAATTGATGGCAAAAACACCCAGGGAATGGATGTTAATGATGCCGTAAAGCTCATTCGGGGGAAAGAAGGAACGCCAGTTACGCTCACTATTGCACGGGGAGACAGAGAGTTAGTATTTCCTATGCAACGAGCGCGAATTGAGATACATCCAGTGCGCTATAGCTATAAGAAAGACCAGCAGTTGGGAGGCATAGGCTATATTCGGCTGAACCAGTTTAGCGCCAATGCGGCGGACGAAATGCGCAAGGCTATTGAAGATTTACAAAAGCAGAATGTCAATGGCTATATTTTGGATCTGCGCTCCAACCCTGGGGGCCTACTCTACACTAGTATTGAAATTGCCCGAATGTGGCTAGATGATGGCACAATTGTCTCCACGGTAGACCGACAGGGAGAAACCGATAGGCAAAAGGCCAATCACCACGCTCTGACGGATAAACCGCTAGTAGTGTTGGTGGATGGAGGCTCTGCTAGCGCTAGCGAAATCTTATCAGGGGCATTACAAGACAATAAACGCGCTATGTTAGTGGGCACCAAGACTTTTGGTAAGGGATTGGTGCAGTCGGTGCGGGGATTGGAAGATGGCTCGGGAATGGCGGTGACGATCGCCAAATACTTCACTCCCAAAGGTACAGACATTAACCATGCGGGAATTAAACCAGATGTGAAGCTAGAGCTTTCAGAGGCTCAACGCCAAGCATTGAGCAAAGATCGCACCCAAATAGGCACTCCGACTGACCCTCAATATGCCAAAGCGCTGGAAGTGCTAAATCAACAGATTGCGGCTAAAAAAGGAAATAGGGCAGGGACAAATTAAAAAGTAAAGAGTAAAAAGGCAAAAGAAAAAAATATTGACTTTTGCCTTTTGCCTTCATTGAGGTTGACACTTGCCAGCCCGAATCAAGCCAACACGACGGGCGATCGCTTCACCTTGAGAGGCAAACGGCCCCCAGCGCTCTACTACGCTAGAATCTTGCTCCCCTTCAACTTGCTCGCTGGGGAAAATTTCGCATTTACCTTCGTGGCGCTTGACAATATACCAGGTTTGTACACTTTCCATGACATCGGCTTGAGTTTAGGAGTTAATAGTAGATATTTAATAAGATGTCATGCTCAATTGAGCAACAAAAATTCCCTGGAGCCTGACTTCCGGCTTTAACGAAAGCACCGATTAGATGCATAACAGCTTATGATTTAGCCAGTAGCCATTTTGGTTGAGTTGAGCTAGATGGGTTGATGGCGAGAGGGGAAGAAATGGTGACATTTGTTATAGTTATCAACGTGCTCATCTCGATAGTGTGCTTCTATATCGCGTGGCGAGTAGTTAAACTACGGCGACGGATAGCGAAGTTCGCAGACAAAATTATCGTAGCTGAGCGTCGGACTTATGCTGTACTTCACAAAGCTCCCCCAGGGATTCTCAAGGGGCAGTGGGGGACTCAGTATCTGCAAGAGCGATATCGGCAACTTGAGGATAGGCTGCAACAGTTGCGGCAAGTTCTGGTCTTACTTACCCTAGGGCAGAAAATCTGGCAGGGCCGCTCAAAGGCGCAGATAGACAGAAGGACACAAATGCAGAAGGGCAGAGGGTGAGCGTTTTCCCGATCTCTGATCACCCCTGCTGCAAAAAGTCTGATGGCGTTAGCATGGTGGCGCGTAAGTGCATTAGGATAAATGCCTCTCTTGTAACCTGATGGGTCAAGAGGGGAGGCAGTCACTATATGCCAGCAATATATAAATTATTGACATTATTCCCTTTGGGAAAACCTGAATAGAATTGGATTAGGAATAGAGACCAGAAAATGTCAAATCAACGTGCTGGATCATTTATTGGTGGTGTGCTATTGGGAGCTGCCATCGGCACAGTAACTGGATTACTGATGGCCCCTCGCAGCGGACGGGAGACGCGGCAGGTATTAAAGAAATCTGCCGACGCCTTACCGGAGTTGGCAGAAGACCTATCGACCAGTGTACAACTGCAAGCGGATCGGCTCTCAGAATCAGCACTACGGAATTGGGATGAAACCCTGGCTCGACTGCGGCAGGCGATCGCCTCTGGGATTGAAGCAAGTGCTAGAGAACGCCAAGTACTCGGCATGATCAACTCTGAGGCGTCCTCTGAGGAACGTCCACCAGTTATTGACAATAGACTATAGGCTTGTATCCGGGTGACTGACCCTTTATTTTGGCTAGGACTGTCCATTCTGCTGGTTGCCGTTAGCTTAACAGCTGTCTTGGTTGCGGCATTACCGGCTTTTCTAGAATTAGCACGAGCGGCTCGGAGTGTAGAAAAGTTAGCTGACACACTCAGGCGCGAATTACCGCCAACCTTGGAAGCAATTCGCCTCACGGGTATGGAAATTAGTGAACTGACAGATGATGTCAGCGAGGGTGTCAAGAGTGCTGGTCAAGTTGCTCAACAAGTTGACCAAAGCATTGGCAGTGCTAAGAAGCAGGCTCAAAATGTCCAAATCACCACTCGCAGTGTGTTTGCGGGTGTCAAAGCTGCTTGGAAAAGTTTGAGGCGTCCGCCAGCGCCTCGTCGAAGCGAGCGTCTGCCATCGGCTCAAAGATCTACTATGGAGTCGAGAGTTTATACCAATGGAACTCCGTCTCTCCGTGGTAGCTCAGCAATACCGTTGCCATCCGGGTTAGGTGTAGGTGCAGATTCTCCCAACCGCAAGGAACTTCCAGAAACATCTAGCAAGGTATATTGGGAGGGCGATAGCCGCCGATCAGAATCTGGTAATAATAACATTGAGGCATCAAAGCAAGAGGCCAATGATGTCTCCAGTTCCCAAAAGTATTATGAGGAGCGGCAGCAGCCGGAAGAAGTGAAGCGTGAAGAATGAAATTCGTAACCAAGAGGATTGTTAGATATAGGCTCCGCCTGTATAACTCTTTACACTGAAAAAAAATTTTTCCTATTTTCCAATCTTTAAATTTGCCAGAATGATCGTTATCGTCATAGGAGTCTCTGGCTCCGGTAAAACCACTATTGGTCAGTTACTAGCTAAAAAACTCAACTGGGATTTCAGCGACGCCGACTCTTTCCATTCAAAGGCTAATATTGAAAAGATGAGTCATGGCATTCCTCTCAATGATACTGATCGCGCACCTTGGCTTCAGGTAATGCGAGAAGCTATTGATCGTTGGTTACAGGAAAACAAGAATGTAGTGCTGGCGTGTTCTGCCCTCAAAGCTTCCTATCGTCAAACACTCTTGCCCAATCAGGAAGGCATGCGGGTGGTTTACCTGAAAGGAAGCTACGAGCTATTCGCAAAGCGCCTTGAGACGCGCAAAAATCATTACATGAAGCAAAACATGCTCCAAAGCCAGTGCAAGACTTTGGAGGAACCAAAGCCAGAAGAGGCAATTGTGGTGGATGCTGCACAGACGCCGGAAGAAATCGTGCAAGAGATCTGCAAACGTCTTGACTCATAGTACTTTGTGATCAGTAATAGCGCTTCCTACGTTTAAGTGTGGGAGTTGATCTTAAATTGTTAATTGAATTTTGAATTCTGAATTCTCCCAAGGGGTTTGACCACTAATGACCAATGAACTGACTCACTACCCCTACACATCAGCCCGACGAGTGGTAATGGGTCAAAGGTGTGCTGTGGCGACGAGTCAGCCTCTAGCTACCCTCGCTGGTATGGAAATGTTCTGGGCAGGGGGAAATGCTGTAGACGCAGCTTTGGCAACGGCGATCGCTCTGACTGTCGTAGAACCTACCTCTAACGGAATTGGCTCAGATGCTTTTGCCCAGGTTTGGGACGGTAAACTGCACGGCTTAAATGCTTCTGGAAATAGCCCCGAGAATCTCAGCCTAGAGCATTTTGCGGGGATGAAACTGGTACCCCCATATAGCTGGCTGGCTGTCACTGTGCCGGGAGCAGTATCGGCTTGGCGCGTTTTATGGGAGCGTTGGGGCAAGCTACCCTTTGAGCAGTTATTTGCCCCTGCAATTCGCTACGCTGAGGATGGTTTTCCCGTATCACCTGTCACCGCCCAAGCTTGGCAGCAAGCCGAGGCGATTTACCTGCCGCTCACAGCCCCGGAGTTCCAACCTTTCAAGGAAGTCTTTTTCCCTAGAAACCGGGCACCAGAGGCAGGAGAGGTTTGGCAAAGCCTCAATCATGCCAAGACGCTCAGAGCAATAGCTGCTACTGGTGGTGAGGACTTTTATCAGGGAGAAATCGCGGCACAAATTGCCGCTTTTGCGGCTGATACCAATGGCTTTCTCACAACATCTGACTTAGCAGCACACCAGGCAGATTGGGTGGAACCAGTTTCCACAGATTATCGCGGACTTACTGTCTGGGAAATTCCCCCCAATACCCAAGGAATCGCCACTTTGATGGCCTTAAATATCCTAGAAGGCTTTGATTTGTCTGAGCACCGCCGCGAATCTGTCGAGAGTTACCACCTGCAAATCGAGGCGATGAAGCTGGCTTTTGCCGATGTTCACCGCTACGTTGCCGATCCTCGCTTTCTGGAAGTGCCTGTCGCACACCTTTTAGATAAAGCCTATGCTGGCGATCGCCGTCAGCTGATTGGAGAAACCGCCATTCCTCTTGCTCAATACGGTGCACCGAAAGGAGGAACCGTCTATCTAGGCGCAGCTGATGGGGAGCTGATGGTTTCCTTCATCCAATCTAACTACAAAGGTTTTGGCAGTGGCATTCTGATTCCTGGCACTGGCATCGCGCTGCAAAATCGGGGATATGGGTTTATCTTAGATGCCGGACACCCTAATCAGGTGGGAGCAGCTAAACGTCCTTTCCATACCCTAATTCCAGGCTTTCTCACCCAAAATGGACAACCATTGGGACCATTCGGGGTGATGGGTGAGCTAATGCAACCACAGGGACATCTGCAAGTCGTAATTAACTTGGCAGACTATGGGATGAATCCTCAAGTCGCCTTGGATGCTCCTAGGTGGCAGTTTATGTCTAGGAATCGGGTAAGTTTAGAGGAGACGGTGCCCCCACAGGTTGTACAGGCACTAATTGAGCGGGGGCATGATGTTCAGGCGAATGCTCCAGCAGCGCTGTTTGGTAAGGGTCAAATCATTCTGCGGCAAGGAGGAGTGCTGGTGGCAGCCTCTGAACCTCGTGCTGATGGGCTGGCGCTGGCGCGGTAGTGCGAATTTACATCTCTAGTCTTGTATTGATCGCCTTTGACAATGGCACAATTTTGCTTTGAAGATCTTATACAATCGCTCCTCTGGCTCCTCTGTTCACCTTCTGATGTGGGCGATCGCCTACCTACTCAACTTTTTTCTTTAAAGCCACCAGCATAGGTTACATCACACATCACCCTATACTGCTTATGAGTACCACAGGCCACACCAGTCACCCGATATTCTGGGTTAAACATATTTTTTCTGTGACCGCGATCTGCAACCCCATCATCAATAATCAACTGCATCACAACTTGCTGGGCTGTGCTCGGGCCATAGCTGATATTTTCCCCCACAACTCTTTGCCAAGAGCCATAGCGGTTGATTCTGTTCCAGGGTAGGCTACCATCACTACCATGATGACCGAGAGTACCTTTCGGCCCTTGGTCTTTCACATGATCCTTTGCTGCCAAGGACAAACCTCTGGAAACGTTAAGGGGTGGCAGAGGTTTGGTAGATTTCAAAAAGCGAATCGCCTCATCAACAGGCTTGACTCCTTCAGTGGTAAGGATTGGGGTTTGTCCAGGCAATTCAAGTAAATTACCTTTATAGTACCGTCTCATATTCTGTATTTCAGTAGCATAGGCCGTGGGATTTGTGCGTGCCCGGTTCGTTTCTACAACTATTCCCTGTTCCAAAGCTGAGAGATTCGCAGCACCTTTGGTTGGAGCCAAGGCAATAGATGATGGAGTGCGGTGGGGAATGGAGTTTTCAACCACTAGGCGATCGCGAACGCAAGCGGAAAGGAGAAGCGTCGCAGAAATGGCCAGAAAACTGATAGGCGCGATCGCCCGAAATTGAACTTGATGCATCAGTAGGCTAAAGTATCTTTGACGGGAACGGCTCAAGAGACTGGAAAAGGAAATCTCTCTTTTGAAAGTGAGAGGTGACGCTTTGCAGAGGATCTCTATTATACCCGTCAGGATAATTCAAATTTTGACAAACCAACGCTGGCAGTACATGCTGTAGAGAATCACCCACCAGAATAACACTGTGAGTATTGCAAACAAGAAAGAGCTATTTAGGGAGCCAGCCCAAGGCACGAAAAAATGCTCGTAGATCCAGGTATAAGTACTTGGGGCTTTGTCTCCAGTTCCAATATGGGTTTTGACCAAAATTTTAATCAACAGCACCGAAGCCACAAAAGCGAAGATAGCATTCAACCCCATCACTTCAAATGGCCATCCCCATCGGCGCAACTTGCGGACTTCAATCAACTCATAGCAAGCTGCTAATAAGAGTAAAGCCCAACCAGCTGTGAACAAGACATAAGAACTCGTCCACAGCTTCTTGTTGATAGGAAACTCCCAGCCCCATACGAACCCAGCTGCCAAGCAACCAATACCAAATAAAACCATACCTAGGCTGGTGCGCGATTGTATCGGCTGTTGGCGTATCCATTCACCTGCAAAGTAGCCAGCTAGAACCGTAACCACAGATGGAAGAGTGCTCAATAACCCTTCTGGATCTCCCATTAAGTTGTAACTATCTGGCTTGTACAGATGATCTGTGCCGATCACTAGGCGATCAATATAAGCTCCCAGATTCCCCTCTCGTGTGAGGATACCCGCGCCATAACCCGGAACGGGCACATAAGACATTGCTAACCAATACCCTATCAGTATTAGTACTGCCAGTACCCACTGCCCTTTGCGCGGTAGGTTAAGCACTATCAAGGCAGCAAACAAGTAAGCAAGGCCGATCCGCTGCAATACGCCCATGAGGCGAATAGTGCTGAAGTCGTATGTGTAAAAGCCGTTCAGCAGCAAACCGAGGGTAAACAAAATACAAGCACGTCGCCCAATTCGCCAGTAGATATTTGAGGTGAGGCGGTTTCCTTCTATGTACTTGCAAAGGGAGAAAGCCATTGCCACACCAACAATGAACAGAAAAAAGGGAAAGACCAAGTCTGTCGGCGTACAGCCGTTCCACGGTGCGTGATCCAAGGCGGGATACACTTGATCCGCGACTCCCGCCATATTGACGAGAATCATGCCTGCAATTGTCATACCGCGAAAGACATCAAGGGAGGTCAGGCGCATGGGAGGTTTACCAAAGAATGTGGGGTGAAAAATGACAAGACATCCCGAACTATCCACAGGCTACAGATTTAATGCCAAGTGCAAAATGCAATGATATTGAGCATTTGGCATTAAATCGGCGTCTGATTCCCAGATTCAAATTCTCTTCCCATCTATTTTTCAAATAAATCATAGAAATGCTATTAAAGCATGATTTTATCCCTAAATACCCTTACCTGATTTGGTGTTCTATAGTCCTATGTTGACTTTCTGTTTCGGTTGTGATTATTTCGAGCCGCTTAAACCGATAGCAATTTGTCACATGGGCGGGCTTGCCCATGAACGACTCTCGTTAATAATATTAATTTATACCCGCGTAAAATTTAATCTCTTGTTTTCAGAAGGCCGTGTCTCAGGCCATATAGCAGTCGCTCGATCAGAGTCTGCTCAGATTCAGTGAGCGAACTTTTCAACAAAATCAACCTGAGCTGTTGTTGCTGAGTGCGAGTCAATTGGCGAGAGGCCAATATTTGATAAACTAGTGGCTCGATGCTGGAGTGTGATAAAGCTGTCAGAGCTAGCATTGCATTCACAAAACGCTACTATCCAAATATGAATCGTTTCTGTAGCAATCCCCGCGCTCGGCAGCTACGAGCAGCATGATCTACAGCAACATAGAGAAGCGATCGCTGTTAGCTGGCTGAGCGATCTAGATCACACGAATAAGAATTTACGTGCATCTGAATATAGAGTGCCTTGCTTGAGCTATCAATTTCCGGTATCTTTGAGCATTATTGCTAGCAATTGAAACGATGAATACAAGCGCCGAAGATTTTATGAAAATAGCTCTTGAAGAAGCAAAGCAAGGAGATGCACCTTATGGCGCAGTTATTGTTAAAGATCATCAAGTCGTTGCCAAGGCACACAATACTGTAAAAACAGATAGCGATCCAACCGCTCATGCAGAAGTGAATGCGATTCGCAGTTTAGCAAAAAAACTTAACAATCCTGCTTTAGCAGGTTATATACTATATACGACTTGTGAGCCTTGCCCCATGTGTACGGCAGTTTGTGTTTGGGCGGGAATATCTGAAATTATCTTAGGCGCTTCAATTCAAGAGTTGATTGATGCTGGCGTTTCCCAAATAAATGTATCCTGTGAAGAAATTATTGCTCAGGGATTTAGAGAGATAAAAGTAACAAAAGGAGTTTTAAAAGAAGAATCTTTGCAACTATTTAAGTAGCAGTAGATATAGTGTATATTTTCATAAACTTATCTTTTTTGAGTGACTGGGAAGAAGAATGGAGAATCTTTCCTTTTCTCAATCTCCAATTGCTGATCTCCCAGAAGAGGCAGAGTGTGACAAAAGTCATGTAAGCTTTTCTACTTTGGTCATGGTGATATCGGGACTTTCGTCTCATGTGCATACCTATTCCCAACTTCTAAAATAGAGTTGCGAACTAAAACAGGTTCGCTAGGGAGAATCACAACAACTTTGGGGTAGCTGAGTGCGGTTACCCCAATCTTTATTAAATCTCTGTCAAAAGCAGAATAGGCACAAAACTTTACTAATCCTGAGTTTAACGGCTGCACACAGGAGAGGTGAGGAGTCCATAGCGATCGCCTACTCACGATAGTCACTTCATGCAGCACCTGACCTGAGCAAGACAGAGGTTTGAGCAAACTTCTAGATCAGATAAGCAACAAGCAAAGACTCTAATGGGGCAGAGCGCCCTGAGTTGTAGACATTGATGAAAGTATATCAAGAAAAACTCTTGCTCAAAGCTTAGGCATTGCGGAAAGCTGCCGAGCAGGGATTATAATCTAATCAAAATCTGCGGCCTAAACTAGCGTCGAGAAGAACGTTAGGAGAAAATTATGGAATCTCTTGCCTATCTCCAGCTTGCCCTGGCCTACGAAGAACCGAAAAACATCAAGCCAGTTCTGATTCTAGAGACTCTGAAACTTTTTAAGGGGCTCAACTGGCGAAAGCTGTCTTATGTTGCCTGGATGTACTGGTTATCTGTGGCTGTCGCCTTGGCAGTCTTGGGGATGGCAACTCAGGTATTGGCGGCCCTTGAATTTGGTGTCAGCGGTTCAGAGGTTACAGATCTCCAACAGCAGCTGCAAAACCTGGGTTATTTCAATGCTAATGCCACAGGCTATTTTGGCCCCTTGACTAAAGATGCGGTGATCAAATTCCAGAAAGATCAGGGACTGACGGCAAATGGTGTTGTGGGGCCAGAAACAGAGAAAGCCCTACGCCCCAAGAACAAGCCCTCGCCAAATCCGGTCAGCCAACCTTCCGAAGACAAACTGCTTGTGCAAGGCGATCGCGGACAAGCAGTCCATAATATTCAGGAAAGCTTGAGCGGATTGGGTTTTTATAGTGGCCCACCGAGTGGTGTTTTTGATGACAGAACACAAGCAGCTGTCATGGCCTTTCAGAAAGCTAAAGGGCTCACGGTTGATGGTATTGTAGGCCCGCAAACCAGAGCTAAATTATCTCCTGCTGCCAGCGCGAAACCGAAGCCTGTGCAGCCCAACGGGGAAGTTACCACTCTCAAATTAGGGGATAGTGGCGCTCAAGTAGCAAATCTCCAGCTGCGGCTGAGAGAATTGGGATATTTTAAGGGTCGGATGACTGGTTACTTCGACCAAGAGACTCAAGACGCCGTGATCAAGTTTCAGAAAGAGCAGGTATTACCAGCTTATGGAACTGTTGGGCCGCAGACGCTTGCCGCCTTAGATAACATGAATAGCCGTGCCAGCATGCAAGCATTGCAAAAGCGTCTGAAAGCTAAGGGCTTTTATAAAGGGCCGATAGATGGAACTTTGAGTGCTCAAACCAAAGCTGCGATTGCTGAAGCCCAGAAAGCATACGGTATCAGCGCTAACGACACTATGTCAAAGCGTTTTTGACTTGAGTCATTATAGTTTGCCCGAGCAGAGATTGACATTTTTCACGAGGGTCGCTCATTGTTGATTGTTCATGAGGAAACAGGATCAATGAACTGTTGAACCATGAACAATTCAGCTAAATTGGCAACAACGCCCGTTGGCATGCAGGACAGACGGCGTGAATAGTCATTTGACAGTCTAGCAGATGGTAGCTCTCTTTTTTAGCAGTCCGGCTGCCAATTTTTAAAATCGTATCATTCTTGAATTCAATCGTCTTGTTGCACCGGACGCAAATTAGATGGTGGTGGTGATGAGGGTAAGGTTGATTGAGTTCGTAATGCTTGTGTCCTTCTGCCAACTCTAGTTCGCGCAGAATTCCCATCCTAGCCATTAACTTAAGAGTCCGGTAGATGGTGGATAGGCTGATTCCTTCCCCTTCAGTCTGAAGCATGGCGTGTAGGTCTTCCGCACTAAGGTGTTGACCTCTAGGAAGATGTTGAAATATTTGCAGTATTGTTTCTCGTTGGGGAGTTAAACGCCATCCCCGTTCGTTGAGTTCAGCCCTAAGTGAGGCTGCTGTGTAGAAAGACATACTAACCTTCTCAATAAAGCTGCTTTATTGAGAATGATAGCGAATTGCCTAGGAGTTGGCAACAAAATTTACTTATTGCAAAGATAGCTCCGCCACCGAGGATAGCAATTAGTAGATACAGCTGTTTTCAGTTGGACATACCACATAGAGCATCGATCAAGTATTCAGATTTCGG
The DNA here is from genome assembly GCA_964657555.1 of uncultured Microcoleus sp. Taxonomy (GTDB): domain Bacteria; phylum Cyanobacteriota; class Cyanobacteriia; order Cyanobacteriales; family FACHB-T130; genus CAZZWA01. The sequence continues at coordinate 10,483 of CAZZWA010000008.1, read as the reverse complement.
TGGTGCTAAGCAGGGTCGGTGGAAATTCACGGATTTTCCTTACACCCATAGAATAGTTAATTGGTCAATCTCGATTACTTAACCGCTCCCTAGCGACCCCCCATCCCCTGCATCGGGGGGTCGGACTGTACTGCATCAAGATGAAAATTTCTGTAGTAGTTAGTTGGAACCAGATTTTGATGATAGCGACTAAATTGAATCTAATATCCCACTGACTACTATCCACTAACGGAATCTTTAAGTCAAAGATTCCAAATAATCCCGCACGCGGTTACGGCGCTTGGGTTGCCGCAACTTTTGCAAAGCTTTGGCTTCAATTTGACGAACCCGTTCGCGAGATAGATCCAAAGCGCGACCAATTTCTGCCAGAGAGTAAGGATGACCATCCCCTAAGCCGAATCGCATGCTAATAACATCCCGCTCGCGACTGGTAAGATCGGCCAGAAGTTGCTGCAAATCCCGGTGTAAAGCTTCTCGCATCAAGACTTCTTCCGGAGAGATGTCCTCCGTTTCCAGCAAGTCGCCTAGTTCTGTATCTTTCTCTTTACCCACCTTGACTTCCAATGAGACAGAGCGAGGTACGCGTAGTAATACTTCTCTCACTTGGGCGGTTGTCATTTCTAACTCCACAGCAATGTCTTCAAGGCTGGCAGTGCGGCCTTTTTCTTGAGAAATTTTACGCTGCGCCTTTTTGATTTTGTTGAGCTTTTCGGTAATATGAACCGGCAAGCGGATAGTGCGGCTTTGAGTTGCTAGCGCCCGTGTAATCCCTTGGCGAATCCACCAGTAGGCGTAGGTGCTAAACCTGTAACCCTTGGTAGGATCGAACTTCTCTACTGCCCTTTCCAGACCCAAGGTTCCTTCCTGGATTAAATCCAGCAGTTCCAATCCGCGATTTTGATACTTTTTGGCTACTGACACTACCAGGCGGAGGTTGGCCTTGATCATGTGTTCTTTGGCGCGGATGCCCTCAGCTTGAATCGCTTCTAGTTCCTCAACTTTCAACCCAGCGACTTCTGCCCAGCGCCGCTTACCCGTTGCCAAAGTTGGCCGCAAGTCAGCCACGGCAATGCTGGCAACTGCTGCCCATCGCTCAAAAGAAGGACGGTGCCCCAATTGAGACGTCAGACGATCATGAGCTTCAATCAGTTGGACATAACGTGCAATAACTTCATCTCCCTGTGTAGCCACCTCAGCTCGTAATTCCAGCAGATGCATGAGTCGTTGTACTGTTTGGGCTTCTGAAACTTCCTCATCTCGCCGCAGTAAACGAACTCGGCCAATTTCTTGGAGGTATAACCGAACCAGATCGGTAGTGCGACGACCGGTAATGTTTTTTGTAAAGTCAGCAGCGTCTGAACTTTCCATATCAGAGTCAATCAGATCTTCCAGTGGTGCGGCTGCATCGAAACTTGTACCGTAAGTGCCAAGGGTGCTTTCTTGCGGCTGCTCGTCGTATTCTGTTTCTGTATAAAAAGAAGTGGCTTGCATACGGCTGTCTCTTACTTACTCCAGGTGAAAAAATTTTTCAGTGAGTTATTGCTTATTTTTAGAGTTCCCACTCTCCAAGGTTAGAGAACACTCCATTAAGTTTTTTCTGGCTGTCTTCACCGACAGCTGCATAGATATAGTTCGCAGCGATCACTCCCATGTCTACTAGGGCATTGATCGCAACAGGTGTTGCACCCTAAAAACCTGATCGCCCACGATATAGATACACACTTTTACTGCTCCACGCTCATCAGACAAATAGAAACATCAGTTTCTAGCAAAAATCTGTCTTTAGCAGGAGTCATAATTTATTACCTTAGACTAGTGTACTGCCTTCGATTATCCAGACGTAGTGATTTGCGTCAATTGGATGAGTTAATCTTCATTACTAGCTAGGTGATTTCCTGAAAATTTCCGAAGTTAAGAGAAAAAAAATTAAAACTCCCTATTCTCAGCTTTGCTAGGAAAGGGAGCCAGGTCTAGGGAGTCGCTCAAGTAATCGAGATTGACAAATTAACATTTATGAGTATAAGGAAAATCCGTGAATTTCCACGGACCCTGCCCCCCCCTGCTTAGTTAGCACCATCGAAATCTGAATACTTGACCGATGCTCTAGGACATATGGGTAATTCCATTTTCACTCTACTCAGGCTTACTGTCTCTGAGCATCAGAGCCTCAACAGCTGCTTGAGGGGTAATCTCTCCCTGAAGCAACTGATAAACTTGATAAGAGATCGGCACTGAAATTCCTTCCTGCTTCGCACGCCAGATTAAAACCGGAGTTGTGTTGACACCTTCAGCTGTTCCCTGCAAATGAGTGACAACCTCTGAGAGGGTCTTACCCTGAGCCAACCGATAACCAACTTGGTAATTCCTACTCAGGCTGCTGTTGCAGGTAGCTAGTAAATCTCCCAACCCTGACAAACCATAAAAGGTTTCAGTCTGAGCACCCCACCTGTTGCCGATGCGAATAATTTCTGCCAAACCACGGGTGAGTAAAGCTGCTTTGGCATTGGTTCCCAATTGCAACCCATCGCAGGCACCAGCCGCGATCGCCATCACATTCTTCAGCGTTCCACCCAGTTCCACTCCCAATGGGTCAGGGTTAGTATAAACCCGAAACTGCTGGGACGAAAACACTGCTTGCACTGCTTCAGCCGCCTGGATGTCGGTACTGGCAACTACAGTGGCAGCTGGCAAGCCTTGCTGAATTTCTAGTGAGAGATTTGGCCCAGACAGGACAACTACTGGTGTTGTAGGAAATGCTGCTTGCCAAATTTGAGAGGGGGTGTGGGTGGTAACTGGATCTAACCCTTTAGTCGCAGTTACAAAAATTCTGTTGGCAGGGACGGCTTTGCGTACGCGTTCCACAACAGCGCCAACGCCTGACATTGATACGGCTGACAGCACGATGTCAGCTCCCTCTAAAATATCCTCCAGCCTCTCAGAACTCCCACGCGACCACAACCGTATGTCTTGCCTATTTTTGGCTGCCAAGTATGCCAACGTCGTACCCCAAGCACCACCCCCAATAATTGCCACAGAGAGTTTTGAGTTTGAGGAATTTTGGTAACTCATAACTCATAACTTATAACTCTCTGACCGGGGGTAGCGTTCCATCAAGGCTCTCACCTGCTCAGCATGATAAGAGCTGCGGGTGAGGGGAGAAGCCACCACTTGCAGGAATCCTAACGACTCACCCAGATGTTTCCAATCATCAAATTGCGCTGGTGTCACAAAGCTATCTACTGTCAAATGCTTTTGACTTGGCTGGAGATATTGACCGATTGTTAAAATATCGCACTCTACAGCCCGCAAATCCTCCATCACCTGTCGGATTTCAGCATCGGTTTCTCCCAGTCCCACCATCAAACCAGACTTTGTGTAAACCCAAGGCGCTAACTGGCGGGTTTGTCTGAGCAATTCGAGCGATCGCTGATAATTTCCTTGAGGCCGCACTCGTCGGTAGAGTCTGGGAACTGTTTCCGTGTTGTGGTTTAGCACTTCCGGCTTGGCTTGCAAAATCACTGCCAGCGCCTCCCAGTTGCCGCACAAGTCTGGAATCAGCACTTCAATTGTCGTGTTGGGCGAGATGCCCCGAATTGCTGCAATGCAGCGCTCAAACTGGGAAGCACCACCATCCGGCAAATCGTCCCGATTTACTGAGGTAATCACCACATGATTTAAACTCAGCCGTCGAACTGCTTCTGCCAAGCGTTCCGGTTCTTCGGAGTCTAACGGTTTGGGCTTTTTCTCAAAATCTATATCGCAGTAGGGGCAGGCTCGCGTGCAGGCAGGTCCCATAATTAAGAATGTGGCTGTACCGGCATTGAAGCACTCGCCAATATTAGGGCAAGAGGCTTCTTCACAAACGGTGTTCAGCCCTAAATCCCGGAGAATTCCTTTAACGTTCCCGACTCGCTCCCATTGAGGGGCTTTTACCCGCAACCATTCTGGTTTAACTGTCACGACCCGACTCTACCACTGAAGTTACATTATGTTAATCCTATCAAGCCTGTCTTAAAAAGAGG
>CAZZWA010000008.1:0-6361 GCA_964657555.1 uncultured Microcoleus sp. | reverse complement strand
GCAGAGATCTGGGAAGGTTTATTCTGGCGAACACAATCTAGAAACTGATCGCAAACGACGGCTAAAGGTTCACTCTTTTCTAGGTTCACGATTTCACGGCTTTGATCGACCGGGATGTACAGGCCAGCATCAGTCTGCTCAAGTCTGCCATGCTGGATGGTTAAGGGTGGTGATTGTAACTCGTCAAAAATCAAGGTTCCCTGACTTCCCACAACAGCCAGTCGGCGTTGTTTATCAGGATTGAGCCAGCACAGGTGGATAAAGCATTGAAAGCCATCTGGATATGTGAGAGTGACCCAGACCAGGTCAGCTAAGCCCCTACAATTTTGGATAGCGCTAGAGGATTTTGGATTTTGGATTGAAGAATTTTCTGGCTTCTTTTGCTCCCCTGCTCCCTGAAGCCAAATAGTGCCAGTAGCCTGCACCTGGGTTGGCATTTTGGCGAGCCAGATGTTAAAAATGGCAATGTCGTGGATGGCTAAATCCCAGAGAGCATCAACATCCTGGCGCACTGGGCCTAAGTGAGTTCGGGTAGCATAGCCATAGCGCAACTCTCCCAAGCTTCCTGATTGGAGCACTTCCTGACCGCGACTAACAGCTGGGTGGAACAGGTAAGTGTGATCCACAAAGAGTTGCCGATGTTGTTGTTCTGCTAACTGGCAAAGTTCTAAAGCCTCGTCGGGGTCAAGGGCTAAAGGTTTTTCTGCCAGCACATGAAGTCGGTGCCGCAGGGCAGCAGCGATCAGGGTGTAATGGGTGCTAGCTGGAGTGGCGATCGCCACTGCCTCAACAGCTGGCAGATGGAATACAGATTGCCAGTCGGTTGTTAACACTACGCGATCATCAAGCTCAAATCGCTCTTGGCACAACTCCAACTGCTCTTGATTGGGATCGACCACTGCCACAACCCGCGCTTGCGGATGTGCCAGGAAGTTTCTCAACAAGTTGACTCCCCAGCGCCCAGCTCCCAATACTGCGATTCCTGTCTGCATATGAATTAACTCATAACTCAAAACTTATATCTTAGGACTCATAACTTTTAAAAAAGCCTCTTTTGCAGCTGCTTGTTCAGCAGCCTTTTTAGAGGGGCCCTGTCCCTGACCTAATAACTGGTCTTGCAGCCAGACATCGGCTGAAAAACGCTCCTTCCCAACTGTACCGCCACCCGTTTCCCTAACGTGATACCTTGGCAGCACTTTGTAGTAGGCTTGAGTCCATTCCTGGAGAGCGTCTTTGTAGTTTTGGCGAGCTGGATCTAAACGAACTTCATCTGCCAATCGTTGAAAGTGTGGATCTAGCCAGGGACGCACGAGTTCTAGGTTATGGGTACTTAAGTAGAGAGCACCTAAGACGGCTTCAAAGGCGTCTGCCATCCGCGATTGAAAACCTGCTTGATCGGCTGCGGTATTCTCAGACACTAGCAGGTAGCGCTCCATTCCATATGCCTCAGCCAGTATAGCCAGAGTGCGATCGCTGACCAACACTTTACGAATTGCGGAAAACTCACCTACAGAACTATCGGGATAGGTGTCCCTGAGAAACTCAGATGCGGCTAGCCGCACTACCGAATCCCCTAGGAATTCCAATTGCTCGTAGTTTGCTGTTGCTGAGACTGTCGGGTGGGTCAGGGCTAGATCTAGCAGGGGCCAATGCACAGGTGCCTGCTCCGGGAGACCCAGTTTTTGTACCAAGATCTGGAGTTGTTTTTGACGACGTGGATAACTAAGAGTCATCATTCTATATCCTCCCGTAAATGCTCCAAGCACTACAAGCCATAAAACAGCTTCCTTAATCTCATAGTAAAGACAAGGCGACAGGCATTCTCTGTTTGTCTTGACTCACATCTGACGCCGAGGCGTGCAACTCGAAAAATTTGTCAAGCGTAGATGTACCAGATTAACTACGAGTCAATTTATAGCAAATTCCCCATTTTGTAGAACTTATAGTTAGACGATGATCGAGGTGTGGGTGAAGCTTGCTTCTTCCAAAATCCAGAAGACATACCTCTCAAAGACCCTAGTCATAGCTTACGACTGGGGTGTTTTTTTGTTGCGAAGCGGCGATCGCTTTATTTCCTGTGTTAAATACCTTTGAAACTCGCTTTGTGATCAACTGTGCCAGACTGCATGGCGATGGTGTTGCTAAATTAGGGCAGGTCGAGCCTGATGCTCGGGTTGTCACTTTACGGCAAAATACTGAGGCTTAAACCAGAGAAACGCTATCAGTTAAGAGTAAAGTAGCTTTACTTCATAAATGAAAAAATTTTCAACCGTAAATTTACTTAATTTATCATAAACCATATTTAGTAAATGTTCTGATTTATTGGAACTTATAGTTAGATGATGATAGACATGTGAAGAGAAATTTTGACTCCTCCCGAAATCAGAAGGTGTATAATTCACAGTCCCTAGTCATGACCCACGACCAGGGGCTTTTTATTACAAGTTATTTCTTTCACCAAAAAAGGAATATAGAGGGAAAGAGTCGGACATAAGCCGGGTTCTGTTACCCACAGCAGCTTTCGCTACTGGGATGGCTGTTATCTATCTGGGACGCCTGTCACCAGACGCCTCAAGCGGGTTTTTTGCGGAACTGGTAAAAGACCAACCTTAGCTCCTTCCTTGCTCCCAACCGGGGTTTACCGAGCCAGCGCCTCTCGACGCTGCTGGTGCGCTCTTACCGCACCTTTGCACCCTTACCAAAACAGTACTCAGCCGAAACATAGAGTACTGACATTGGCGGTATCTTTCTGTGGCACTATCCTCACGGTCGCCCGCACTGGGCATTACCCAGCAAGTCTGGTCTTTCGGGAGCCCGGACTTTCCTCAGACCCACTCTCTAAAAGTGAGTCCGCAACTGCCTGCGCCTACTCTCTCCCTTATCCAGTTTAGTGAATGGAATCGACCATTAACCACCAAGTAACCCCACATGATTACTCCCGTCTCGCTAGACGTAGCAAGGGGCTCAGCTCTCACAAGGGTAAGTCTTTAACAAAGCGGTGAGTATGGCCGCTCAAATGAACGAAAAATCGGCTTTTTTTCCCTTGTCTGCTTTCTAGCTTAAATGTGGACAACCTACACCTGCTCTTTCTGCCCCCCTGCTCTCTTTATGGACGAAGAGGAAGTCTTGGCTTGGGTCTCCAGCTGACAGCATCAAGCCATGGCTGTTTTTCAATTGTAAAGTGAGCAGTTACAGCAGTATGAACCCCGGTAGCAGCAGTTCTTGTGTCGTAGGACGGTTTTGTCCCAGGCAAGGGATCGATGGGACTGGCGTTCGTTGATTCAACGAGACGCAGTACCATCTGGAGATAAAACTCTAGAGGTTTACTCCTGTTCATGTATTCCCTATACATCTTCTTTTGTGGAGGGCGACCATTTTTAAGTTTGTTGAGATCAAACAGGGGAGAGGTGATTTTCAAGGAATCATCAGACTCACGCTTAAGAGAATCTTCAGCAGTAATATTTTCTCTGAGCTTTTGACCGCTGGGAATGATGCTTATAGCCTGGGATTGAAACAAATCAGAGGTCATGCCAGGAAATACCCGAATGACACGTCGTGCTCGCCCCTCTAAATCGGTAAGCGCACATTGATCCCAGTCAACCACAACGTTGTATGTGGAAGATTTATTCTCAATGATTACAGTTAACTGAGATAACTGGTCGAGTTTATACTGCGGCAGCAGTCCGATTGCCATGCTGACAGTATCTTTCAGATTTGCTAGTTGTTTGCTTAGAGAATCATTATCCAGCTTGATAATCGCTTTATCTTGCACAGAATTAGTTGCGCGGTACAAGATGTAAGCAACAATGATGAAAAAGAGAGTAAATATCAGTAAATTGCGATCAGTCAGTGTTCTAATCATGCTTTATGGTAGATAAATTACTGAACCAGCCACGCCGCCAGAAAGAGTAAACGAGACCACAGGAGATCGCAATCATCAGCGCCCAACAAGCTGGGTAGCCCCAATACCAGCTCAATTCCGGCATATTCAATGGTGATTTTTCGCGATCAAAGTTCATCCCATACACTCCAGCAATAAAGGTAAGCGGGATAAAAATTGTGGAAATCACAGTCAGGAACTTCATCACCTCGTTCATCCTGTTACTGAGCGAAGATAGATAAACATCCATTAAACTGGATGCCAGTTCTCGATAGGTTTCCACCATATCTAAAACCTGAATTGTGTGGTCGTAACAGTCGCGTAAATAAACCCGCACATCTGCACTGATCAGATCGCTGCCATCTCGAATCAGGGAGTTAATGGCATCCCGTTGCGGCCAAATAGCACGACGCAGGGTCAGCAATTCCCGCTTAACTTGATGGATTTTTTCCAGAGTCTGGCGGGTTGGGTTGACTACAACTTCATCCTCTAATTCCTCAATTAGCTCACCGTAATCTTCTAATACTGGAAAAAAGCCATCTATAATTGCATCCAACAGCACATAGGCTAGGTAATCAGCTCCCTGCTTGCGGATGATGCCCTTATTAGCCCGAATGCGATCGCGCACTGGCCCAAAGCAATCGTGTTCTGATTCTTCCTGTACCGTGAGCAAGTAATGCTTTCCTAAAATTAAACTAACTTGCTCACTATAAAAACCAGTGGTATCTTCCCTGGGGATCACCATCCGGGAAATCATGACTAAATGGTCTTCATATTCTTCTACTTTAGGTCGCTGGGGCACGTTGACCACATCTTCCAGAGCTAGTGGGTGCAGTTTAAACACCTGATTCATCTGCCGCCAAGTTTCTTGATTGCCCAAGCCTAGTACATCAACCCAAGAAACTGACCCGTTATCCAAATAGGGCATGCAGGCTTCCGGCATAGTCACTTGCTTGCGAGTTGCATTAGCCTCATTGTAGTCAATTACAATAATCGTGGGCGGCAACGCATCTACCGCCAGACTGAGAGTTCCTGGGACACTCCCAGGTTCATCGTAGAAGTAATCAAATTCAGAAGACCGATAATTTTTTTGTGCCATGCACGTCTGCCTTGATATTTGTGCTCTTCCTGACGACCAGCTTTTTTTGCGTCAGCGCCAACTTCTAAAGTTCTACTATAGTAATCTCTTCAAACTTTACAGGAAGTTACCAGATGTGATGCAGTCCTAGCTTCTGGTTCTTCCTCTCGCTGGGGTTGAGGGGATGGGGGTGAAGCTGTCTCCAGGACATAGGCGGGTGAGGGCAGACTTAATTGCAGGGCATCTTTCTGAAAACTGCATTAAGTATGATTACTGATCTGATACCATTTTGGGGGGACTGAGGATTGGAGAACTTGGTTTTCCCTCTGAGGATTAGGGGCAATGAGGGCTAGAACAAGAGAAGAATGCAGATCCTTTTTCTTCCCAATCCCCAATCTCCAAAACAAAAAAGCTCAATCTCTGCCTGTAAGCAGTATAGAGTGCCATAGTAGGAGGGCTATTGTTTTTAAAAGGGACAAAGATTCTGGATGAACGAGCATAATGGATTTATTTAATAAATTGCCTCAATGGCTGGTGTGGGGATTGCTATTTCCCCTAGTTGTGTTAAATGGCTGGTTAGCTCTCAAAGTTTTACAGTATTTTCAACCATTTCTTACCATTTTTGTTTTTGCCGCTGTGTTGGCATTTATTTTGAATTATCCTGTTCAGTTTCTCCAGAAACGCGGAATTCAGCACTCCTATGCAGTTATATTTGTATGCTTAACCGGATTAATTATTTTATTGGCTATCGGTATTACTGTTGTTCCCTTGATCTTAGAAGAATCGAGTGAGCTGGTTAATCTACTCCCTAAATGGATTGATTCTGGAGAGCAACAACTCCAAGCTATTAGTCTTTGGGTAGCGCGTCAGAATTTACCTGTTGAGTTAAGTCATCTGGTTACTCAACTCACAGAACGCTTGCCCAATGAGTTGCAGTTGTTGACCAAGCAAACCTTCGGTTTAGCGCTGGATGCTATCGATAGCATCTCTGATGTCGTTTTGGTAATTGTACTGGCTTTCTACCTGCTTTTAGATGGGGGAAGGCTTTGGCAGGGCCTTTTTCAAAAATTAGCTTCAAGCTTGGGTTCGCAAGTGCAGCAGTCTTTACAAGAGAACTTTCAAAACTACTTTAGAGGACAGATAGTTTTAGCTACTATTATTGCGGTCTCAATGACTTTAGGCTTTTTAGTTCTGAAAGTTCGTTTTGCTTTACTCTTTGGCTTAACAATTGGGATTATGTCTCTGATTCCCTTTGGTGATATTTTGGGTTTTAGCCTAGTCAGCTTACTAGTAGCTGCACACGACTTATGGCTGGGAGTAAAGGTCTTGGCTATGGTTGTTGTGATTGACCAAGTCATCGATCAGGGCATTGCTCCCCGGTTATTAAGTGGTTTTACCGGACT
>CAZZWA010000007.1:19160-34085 GCA_964657555.1 uncultured Microcoleus sp. | reverse complement strand
TACCCACTTTCTAACGTAATTGCAGCGACTTTGGTTGATCGAACAAATGGATAGTGTCAACAAACCGCACTGTCTGCGACTGATTGGAAATGACTAAGCTCTGAGTCCGGGCGCCACCAGCAAAGAACCGGACACCTTCCATGAGGGTACCAGGGGTAATGCCTGTAGCAGCAAAGAGAACTGTTTTGCCAGAGGCTAGCTCATCAGCGTCGTAGACTTTATCAGGGTCTTCAATGCCCATGTCTTTGAGTCGTGCGATATTGCTTTCTTTGCTTTCGCCAATCAGACCTGTTTTAACAATCTCTGGATCGTAGATCAGTTGCCCTTGGAAATGTCCACCCAAGCAGCGCAAGGCTGCTGCTGAGATGACGCCTTCTGGTGCTGCACCAATTCCCATCAGGGCATGAATGTTGCTACCCTCAAAGGCACAGCAGAGGGCAGCTGAGACATCACCATCACTAATCAGTCGCACTCTAGCTCCAGCCTGCCGAATTTCTTGAATCAGCTCTTTGTGACGGGGGCGATCCATCACAACCACAACCAGTTCCTCAACAGCGCGCTCCAAGCTCTCGCCAATAATCTTGAGGTTTTCTGTCGCTGATTTGTTAATATCGACACGACCTTTAGCTCGTGCTGGCGCGGCGAGCTTCCTCATGTAGAAGTCAGGGGCGGCAAACAAACCTCCTTTTTCGGAAATCGCCAAAACTGCCATTGAACCATTTTGACCGTAGGCAACCAAGTTGGTGCCTTCGCAAGGATCAACGGCAATGTCAATTTCAATCAGTTCGTCTGGATTGCAGTAAGTTTTGGCATCCTCACGGGTACAGATGCCAACTTCTTCGCCGATATACAGCATAGGAGCCTCGTCTCGCTCACCTTCACCGATGACGATGCGACCCCGCATATAGATTTTGTTCATCCGCTCCCGCATGGCTTCCACGGCTACCTGGTCAGCCGTGTTTTTTTCGCCTTTGCCCATCCACCGGGCAGATGCGATCGCAGCTTGCTCGACAACCTCAATAATCTCTAACCCTAATGTATTTTCCACGATGTCCCTACTCCCGACGGCTTGATTTTGCGACGTTTCATCTGGCTGTTCCAGTGTACAAGTCTATCAGAGGGAAGATCCTCTGAATAGATGAGAGACAGCTTGGTCTTTGTTAAGTTTTGCTGCCGACTCTTTGTTAGTACATCTATACTGTCTTGAGAAAACACTGCAATGGCTGCAAAGCAAGTTCAGTAGTTTAGCGGTTCCGCCAAAGCGCAAGTAAACAGTATTTACTTGGTATAAAGCTTTCAATCCCAAATTATTCCTATCTTTAAAATTAAAAAAATTTACAAAAAAGTCGTAGGCGTTAGATCTTGGGTGAACAACTTTTAATTTGGGTTTTGGGTTATGAAAAATAATCAACTCTTGGCAATACGCCTTCCCCAGCTCCTAAGTGTACCTGAAACCTGGGGCTTTGGTATGAGTGGCCTATTTTTGTGGCTGGGGACGGCACCGGGGATGCATGCTGCACTCGGGCCTCAAGCTATCTTCGTCTGGATGCCTGCTTGCATTGTGGGGATGCTATTAAACCTACAGGCGAAACGCTTAGGAGAGCAATGGCCAGAAATGTCAGGGGGAACAGCCAACTATACAAGCAGGTTACTAAGTAACTACCCTGGTCTAGGTCGTGTAGCGGCGCTTGGATACTTCATCGGCTGGTCATCGGTTCCGGCAATTAACGCCATCATCCTTACAGATTTGATCAAAGCAGACCTGGGCTTGTTGGGCATTAACTGTCCAGAGACAATGCTAAGGATCGGCTTGGCAATTCTTCCTTTCATTTTGGCATTTGGTGGCTTTCGTGCCTTAGGAATCTTGCATCTATGTTTTGCCATCCCAGCGATGGGGTTTCTACTTGCCTTCTGTTTTCAAGGTCTTGGATGGTTGGCAATTTCTGCCGATAGCCCTGGATTTATCCCCCCAAGTTGGTCTAGCTTCTCATTTCCAGAATGGGCGAAATGGTATTTCTTCGCCGTCTATGCTGTTTATGATTGTGAAACTGCCACCTCTTTTGTAGCTGAAAGTAGAAAACCGGCTAACACTTTGCGGTGTTTGACTGTTGCTGCTTGGCTGATTTTGCCCATATATCTGGGTGGTTCCTGGGTGCTCATGCAGTTGGCTACCAAGCCGGGATTAGGTGACAACACGTTCTTAAACCTGTTAGCAGCTGCCCAAGCCTTCTGGGGCCATTCAGCTTCCTGGCTGGTGACGCTCTTAATTGTCAGCAGTTGTCTACTTTCATCCGCCACAGCCGTTTCCAACTGTCCCCGCATTTTGTATCAACTTGCCTTGGACAAACACCTAGCACCAGTCTTTGCAGTTGTTGTCCGTCAAGATGTACTAGAACCCGCGATCACCTTTAACCTGTTAATCGGTCTGACCTATCTCCTTTGGGGGGATTTGGCTCGGATTTTGATGGTAACGGGAACGAGTTACCTTTTATTTTCGATCTTATTTCATTTGGCACTGTGGTTGCGCCGTGGCAGACCAGAGGTGCGATGGCCTTGGTGGTCTCTCGGTTTTGCTGGTGTGGAAGTCGTTGTACTAGTGTTTGGCGGCTTAGCCTGGAACTGGCAAGATTTGTTGATTGGGCTCCTGCTTCCTATGGTCATTTTGGCAATAGACGCTGCTATTCGCCATATTGCTTTTGGGCCGTTTCATCCTCATTGGTGGCTAAGACTTTACCGCGATCGCTCTGAAGGTCAGATCAAAGACTTTGTGGCAGTTCAGGTGACAGTCCTGATCGTCTTGGTCTGTAGTGCTGCCACTATAGGTTGGGTTGTTAAGGCTAAGTTAAGTAATATCCCTATTGACGCCAGCGCTAATCTGTTGATCGTCCTGCTCGTAATAATCGCGTTTGTCGCAGTGGCGATCGCCTGCTGGACTAGCCTGCCTCAAGTTGCTGCGATTGATCAAGCACGAGAACACGCTGAAAATCTATTTATTACTGCCCTTGATACCGTTCCAGACACTATTCTCGTACTGGATGAATCCGGTATCATTCGTCAGGCTAACCCAGCAGCTTTTGAACTTCTCCATATAAATACCATTGAGCTGATTGGCAGTCGTCTTCACAAATTTTTTGGCGGGTTGTCTGATGAACCAGCTAATTGGCCAAGTAGGAGTGAATTGACATTGACTTGGGGCGAGAAGAGCTTGCGAATCATTGAAGCGACGATTTCGCACCGAGCAAATCGAAAGCTCCCAGAATATATTATGATTCTGCGCGATATGACTGAGCGCAAACAAGCTGAACAGGCGTTGAGGAAATCGGAAGAACGTGAACGAGAGAAAGCCAAACAGTTGAAGCAAACGCTAGATGAACTGCAAAATACCCAAACTCAATTGATTCAAACGGAGAAAATGTCCAGTCTTGGTCAACTGGTTGCAGGAGTCGCCCACGAGATTAATAACCCTGTTAACTTTATTTACGGCAACCTCACCCACGTCGATGACTACATAGCTGATTTACTCTCCCTAATCGAACTTTACCAACAACTGTATCCTCAGGAGCCAGAAATCCAAACTCGGATGGCAGAGATTGACCTGGAATTTCTGATGGAGGATTTACCCAAAACCCTAGCCTCAATGAGAGTTGGCACTGACCGCATCCGTCAGATTGTACTAACGCTGAGAAACTTCTCCCGCCTAGACGAAGCCCAGATGAAACCAGTTAATATCCATGAGGGCATTGATAGTACCTTATTAATTTTGCAGAATCGTCTGAAAGAAAAACCAGAGCATCCTGCTATTCATCTCATCAAAGAATACGGTGACTTACCGCCAGTTGAATGCTATGCAGGGCAGTTAAATCAAGTATTTATGAACATTCTTAGCAATAGCATAGATGCCATGCGCCAATCTGCTCAAGAGTGCTCTCCAGCCGCCCTAAAAAATTACCCTAGTACTATCACTATCCGTACACTCGTTCTCGACGGCAAGCAGGTGAGAATCAGTATTAAAGATAATGGGCCGGGGATGAGTGAATCTATCAAGAAACGAGTGTTTGATCCCTTTTTCACAACAAAACCAGTGGGTGAAGGCACAGGACTGGGATTATCAATTAGTTATCAGATTATCGTAGAAAAACATGGTGGACAGATCGAATGTTTGTCAGAACTGGGGCAAGGAGCAGAATTTCAGATTGAGATTCCCATTAAGCAGAATTATCAGAGGCACAACTGAAAGTCAGTTAAGGAGTCTCAGGTAGCTGAAGAGATGCTCTGTACAGAACAATGTCCTTGGTCGAACCATTTAGATCTCAGACGCACATCTTTACTGGCCTAGCAACTAGGGGATTAAAATATTAAACGGAGCTATTAGTCGGTGAAAAATCTACAACTTTTAAACATGCTTGATTTGATCAATCCTTTCCTAGGGCGTCATCCAGAGCGCGTTAAAGCCAACGTCGAGATTTACACATGGCAAACCTGTCCCTACTGCATCCGAGCCAAGCTACTGCTCTGGTGGAAAGGCGTCAACTACACCGAATACAAGATTGACGGTGACGAGTCAGCCAGAGCTAAAATGGCTGAACGTGCCAACGGACGTCGCACCGTACCACAGATTTTTATCAATAACCAGCACATTGGCGGATGTGACGACCTCTATCTACTAGATGGACAGGGGCAGCTTGACCCAATTCTTGCTCTACCAACTGGCTAAAGATAAAGAAAGTTAGTTTGTGTAGGCAAGCTTTGTTTGGATTGCTCTAGACTTTAGAGATAAGGGCGATAGATCGCCAAGTAGACAGGCTTAGTCAAGCATTAATTTTCCTGGGCGAGTATTAGGTTGGAGGGGAAAATATGCCTGCTACTAGTTTCAAAGAGTTAGGTTGATTTTTACTCATCTACTCATGGCAGTTGAAGATCCAACATACTTGGTTCATCGGCAATGGATGAACCGAGCTCTAGAACTTGCACAGTCGGCTGGTGACACTGGGGAAGTGCCAGTAGGAGCAGTTATAGTTGGAGGTGATGGTAACTTGATTGCTGAAGGAGAAAATCGACGAGAGCGGGATAAAGACCCCACAGCACATGCTGAAATCCTGGCTCTTAGAGCAGCAGGTCAAGCCTTGCAAAACTGGCATCTCAACCAATGTATCCTCTATGTCACTTTGGAGCCTTGCCCCATGTGTGCTGGTGCGATCACTCTAGCTAGACTTAGTCTTCTGGTCTATGGAGCGGACGATCCAAAAACTGGCGCAGTTCGTACTGTTGCTAACATCCCCGATAGTGCTTGCTCCCATCACCGCTTATCCGTCTTGGGAGGTATCATGGAATCGGCCTGTAGGCAACAATTGCAAGCCTGGTTTGCCCAACGTCGAAGCGAAAGGTTGCACCAGATTTCGTCAAATCTCAACTCATGACAGCCGTAGAAGTGTCCCTTGAGTACAAGACAGCACTGAAGAAAAACTCTACGGTAGAAATTAAGGATGTTGTAAAACCCTTAGTGCCAGATGATTCAGCTCGACTCCTCCGAACACACAACAGAGACAAAGACCTCCACCAAGGTTGCTCACGTAACTTCCACAGTTTCACCCTGGCTACCTTCCATACTCTATCCTCTGGCTCGTTACTTTGTCATACCATTTTACTTTGGTCAGATACAAGTGACAGGGCAGGAGCATATCCCCACTAATGGACCTGTTATCTTAGCTCCCACCCATCGAGCTCGCTGGGATGCCATCGTCGTACCTCATACTACAGGTAGGCCAGCCACGGATAGAGACTTGCGGTTCATGGTTTCAGCTAATGAAATGAAAGGGCTGCAAGGCTGGTTTATCCGCCGTATGGGTGGATTTCCTGTTGATACCGATCAGCCAGGTATTGGCAGTTTTCGTCATGGCGTGGAGCTACTAGAAAAGGGAGAAATGGTCGTCATCTTTCCAGAAGGCGGCATTTTCCAAGATGGGCGCGTCCACCCACTTAAGCGGGGTCTAGCTTGCATTGCCCTGAATGTGGAATCTAGCAACCCAGGATTGGGCGTCAAAATTGTGCCGATCAGCATCCGTTACAGCCAACACACACCGCACTGGCGTTGTGATGTCAAGGTTAACATTGGTAATCCCCTGAATGTGGCTGATTATTGCACCGCCAGCGCTCAAAGTGGCAGTGGGCTAACGGCGAGACAAAGTTCGCAAAAGCTAATTACTGACCTGGAAACAGCACTCAAACATCTAGACGGCAGCGAAGCGATCGCGCACTCTAAGATTCAAGCCTTAACTTCTTTAAAAAAGGTGCCAAGCGGTCAGTCATGACGTTTGAGCGACATTTGCCGCAAGTTTCATCCTACAGGACTTATTATAGAGAAACTAGGCTTCTGCCAGAGTATCGTGGGCCGATCAACAAGAGTTAAAGAGAATAAGCGTAGGTTTTTGAGCCTCAACTTAATTTAACTAATTAAGTCTATGCTATAGCTTGCGCGAAATATTGGGTTTGAATTGGGGTACGTCACGGTATCCTAGGGTTTATAATCTTTCTGTCTGTGCTCACCCACTTTTTGTGAATTCATGGTAGCTTCTGGAACTGTTAGTCGCCTACGTTTTACATGCCTTGTCTGCTTACCGTTAGCAGCCACTTTGGCTCTATTGCCCCCCGTAAAGGCTGAGAACAAGGCTCCAGCACTACCCCAGGTTGCTCCGGGCAAAGCTCCAGCATTACCCATACAGGATGCTCCAAGCAAAACTCCAGCACTACCACCACAAGATCCTGGTCAGACACAACCCGATCCAACAGATCCAAATAATCTCCGTCCCTTGACTCAAGATGCCAGTCTTCTGAGTTTGCCGGGAGGACAGCGCTTAATGAGCGAGGCAAGTAATGCTGTGGGAGCGCAGGACTATCCTCTTGCTGTCAAGAAACTTCAGCAAGCCCGCCAGGTTTTTAACCAGTTATCTAACTTCTATCAACAACTGGCTTCTAGTTTCTCTGGCATTGACAATCGGATTGCCGATTCTCAACGTAAAAAAGCGTTGGATACCGCCCAAATGCGGGATGAGGCAACATACCAACTGGCACTCGTGCATCGGGCCCAAAATCAGCCAGAGTTAGCTGTGCCTTTGTTGGTGCAGATTATCCGCAGCCAAAATCCCACCCGCGACTTAGGTAAAAAATCTTATCAGCAGCTATTGGAGTTAGGGTTTGTGGATGCCCCCTTTCCCAGTGCCTCCGGTAGCAGTCAGTCTTCCTCTTCTTCATCTTCAACGGTCCCCAAAAATTAAACTATATTTCTAGTGGTTGAAGTAAAACGGGAGTCCCAATGGTTAGCCCAGTTCAGGTAGAGGCGATGATCAAAAATGAGTTGCCAGATGCTCAAGTGCAGGTTCAAGACTTGACTGGCGGTGGTGACCATTACCAGTTAATAGTGGTGTCATCCCAGTTTGAAGGCAAGAGCCTCGTCCAGCAGCACCAAATGGTTTATGGTGCACTACGGCAAGCAATGAATACAGAAGCTATTCACGCCCTAACTTTCAAAACCTATACTCCCCAAGCGTGGGGGGCATCTGGCCAGGTTGTTTAAGCCCAAGCAGCACAGGCTTCTCTCAACAGTCACTAAACTAAAAATAGAAGACTTTTACACAAAGCCATGACACCAGAACTAAAAGAACGCATTGACAACTTGCTTAAACAGCACAAAATTTTGGTTTTTATGAAGGGCAACAAGCTGATGCCCCAATGTGGTTTCTCCAACAATGTTGTACAGATCCTGAATACGTTGGGGGTTCCCTATGATACGGTTGACATTCTGGAAGATAACGAAATTCGTCAGGGAATTAAGGAATATTCTAACTGGCCGACAATTCCCCAAGTTTATGTTGACGGTCAGTTTATCGGTGGCTCAGACATCATGATTGAGCTGTACCAAAAAGGTGAATTGCAGCAACTGGTAGAAGTTGCCTTAGCTTCTTAAGGCTTAATTTTTCTTTGCTATAAATATCCCCTCAGTTGAACTTGAAAAACTCCTGAGGGGAGTTTTTTGATGACAATCAGCAGGATGGCTAATAAAAGAATTGTTCAAAGCCATTAGCTACATCGGCGGATCAGGCAATACTTCCCCACCCACAAGGGGATGGGGCTGACTGCTGCTTTCCGTAAATCAAGCTACCTTCAGGTTAATAGTAGTCTTTTTCTGGTTGTGGCTCTGGCATTTCAAAGTTAGATGAATCGTAAAGGTAGCGGGTTGATTCTTCCTCTAAACGGTGGATAAGATAGGGCTCAAGGGCATTCGTGTGGCGGAGGGCAGCTAGATAACCATCTAAATATAGCCGCTGGTCATCGAAACGATAACCCCGGTGCCACAGCTCGACGAGGGCGTCGGTGAGTCTTTGGTAGTAGCGTATGGTTAAAGTGTCCTGGAGCATAGCATGAAAGAGTTGGGGGTTTTAACGGTGGGGAGCGTGAATTATGGTTTATGAATTATGGGTAGTTTATAAATTATAATTCTGTAATTTATAATTCACAATCCAGACTCAAGTTGGGGATTCTAAATCACTGGTCAATACGGAACTTATGCCATCTTGGCGGCGAGAATAGTTGGTCTAGGTTCAGGTGAACCACATCTAAGCTTGTGTGCTTGGAGTTAGCAATGTCACAGTCACTTTTATGCTATTTTTAGCGTACTAAAGTAGACCATCTGCTGCATACACCTGTCGAGCTATCTCCACAATATTCTCTGCCAACAAAGTCACGATCAAATAGGAAACTGATTCACAAGAGGTTCCGGAAACGGGGCATCAGGGGGCACAAAATAGTGGTTTTTATTAGAATATCCTCTATTTTCTATGTTCCACATCAGTTTGCCTTGCTAAATTTTAACTTTCCTTAACTTTATTTTACCTACGTAGCAGTTGTTACAATGTCTTGACATTAGCTCTGTTAATCTGATGCACACCAGCTTGAAGGGAACCATGCTGCCGTGGGATCGGTTTGTATTCACATAATTGAGGGTAATCCTCACCTGCGATCGCTACTAGGCTGGCACTTACAGCAAGCAGGGTATTGGGTATTTCAATCTGCCAGCCTTCATCACGCTAGAGACACATTTTATGTTCGTAAACCAACACTTGTCATTTTGGACTCCGATTTGCCGGATGGCGATGGCGTCGAGTTCTGCCGTTGGCTTCAGCAGCAGGGACAGTCGCTGATCTTAATGCTTTCTGCCCGCAATACAGAAAGCGATATTGTCACAGGTCTGAGAGCAGGAGCTGACGATTATCTGACCAAACCTTTTGGCATGCAAGAGTTCTTAGCTAGAGTAGAAGCGCTGATTCGACGTATACGCGTCACGTCAGCACCGATTTTCCTAGATTATGGCGAACTGAAAATTGACTTAGTGCAGCGCCGCGTCCGCTTTAAGAATGAGTTTATTGACCTAACCCCTCAGGAATTCAGTCTATTATACGTACTGGCTCAAGCTGGAGGGCTCGCCTTGAGTCGTTCCGAACTGCTACGCCGTGCTTGGCCAGATGCTATTGATAACCCACGCACCATTGACACGCATATTCTATCCTTGCGTAAAAAAATTGAGACAGACCCCAGGCAACCCAGTCTCATTCAAACAGTCCGCAACGTGGGCTACAGATTCAATCAAGAGAGTCTGACCATAGCAGTTAATGGTCATCGGTCAGCAGTCGGCTAGTGCATGGCGGCAAAATTCCACTACTTCAGTAAAAATAGGGGGACGCAGCACTAGTTGCCACAAATTGACTAAAAGCAAAGGTTGACCAGCAAATTGTAGATTTAAGTTGGGTATTGTTAATATTCAGACTTACCAAAGCAGGGACGATTACACCCCCGACAATAGTTGTCAGCCGCAAAGCCTAATAGCGATTTCGCGCCAGATTTGCCTGTCCTTCCATCGATAACAATTGATCTAGCCAGCGCGCTCAAATAAAATGTTTGTGTAAATCTAGTAGACTCAGCCCTGCAATTAAATTTCCCAATTTTTGTGGGACTTAGGAAAGCCATAACGAGAGGATGATTGTGATTTTGAATTTCTCTCATAGATGTGGAGGCATTCTCTGCTTCCCTCTATCTATTTAGTGTGAATCAAAAGTTGCTAACTCCATTCCTCAGTGGCTTGAGCATCTGCTTGGATTAAGCGATCGCGTAAATTCTCCCAGTCCAAGTTGGCGGCTGCTTCATCCTGCATCAGTCGCCCATCCTGCAAATATAAGACCCGCGTGCTAAAATTCTGGGCAAAGTCCAGCTGGTGATTGACCATCACTACCGTGGTGTTGCCACTCTCGCACAGCTTAGTTAATACTTGCAGGACATAGGCAGCTCTACCCGCATCTAGGGCGGCTGTCGGCTCATCTAGTAATAATATTTTGGGTTGGATAACTAGAGCACGAGCGATGGCAACGAGTTGTCTCTGTCCTACAGATAGCTGTACCTCAGTTCGGTGCAGCCAGTCTTCGGGAACACGCAGTAACTCTATGTTTGTGACCAATCTTTGCTGAATCACCTGTTGCCTCTCGCCCTGCAAAACCAGAGGATAAGATAATGCCTCTTTGACAGTCATTCCCAAGAGTTTCGGTTCTTGAGGCACAAGCATCACCTGTCGTCGCAGTTGGATAACTGGAATTTGCTGGTATTCTTGATTTTCCAGATAAATAGTCCCATTGCTGGGTTCCGAAATCCGGTTCAACAGCCGCAAAAGTGAAGTTTTACCGGCACCAGAAGGGCCAACAATGCACAGGCGATCGCCTGGAAATACCGAACAGGAAATATCCTTCAACAAATATTGCGCACCTACCGGAGCCGCCAAACTTACCTGCTCCAGCCGCAATAGCTCTGTTTTGTCATTAGTCATTAGACACTATCTCAAAACTACCAAACCTACTTAATGACTAATGACCTCTGTGTGACAGCAGTCCAGATCGTCCACACATCCGTAAGCAGCAGCAGCAGCGTCAACCCTAACAAAATCAGATACATCCAGGGTTGAGCTAACGGACGCACATCAGTTGTATCAATCCCCGTCTTGACTTGCACTTGCTGAACTAACCGGGCAAAACCAACCACGCGCATCGGCAGCAAATAAGCCTTTCCCGACATACCAACAAAATAATAAACGAGTCCCCCCTGACCTGTAGTACGCATTTTTAAATCTTTTACCTCTGCCCAAGGCAAAGACCAACCCTGGCGAAAGAAACGAGGTACCCAAAAGGGATAAGCTACCTGAATACTCTCTTCATCCAGAATCACCCGTTCACTTAAAGCTCCGTATAGCAAAAACAGTCCTAAAGCTATTCCTACCCACAGTACCCCAGAAGGCACAGGTGACGCTGTCGCTTGGGACAAAAACGGTAGTGGCATTGTCAATGCCAGATAAAGCGCCATCAGCGTGATGCGAATCAGGGGAGAAATGCGAAATACAGAACAGATGGGTTTAACTTGTTGCTCTGATGGCGACGGTAATTCTATGTTGATTGACACGGCTCAAAGTTGATAAGTTTGCTCTGGATGAGGGATTGGAAAAACAAGGGAATTTGGTACCATAAAATCTCCCTTGTCTCCTAGTCTCTGTTTAACCTTTAAGCTTTAACCTTCAACGGCTCTCCCTCCGGTGTCCAGACGGGTGCCGCACCTTGACCCCAAAATCCATCAAACTTGGTGACTTTGACATCCCCTAAAACCTGGGTTTGACACGCTAGGCGCAGACCCTGTGTGGGAGAATGTGGTGGGAGCGATCGCCGGGTTTTATCCTTCCAGTTAGGAGCTGACACTTCCCCTTCTACCTGGACAGCACAAGTGCCACAGGTACCGATTCCCATGCAGTTAATGATTTGTGCGTTGCCGTTATAGAGATCAATGCCATTTTCCAGTAAGACTTTGCGAAGATTAGCACCGACATTGCACTCAAACGTTTTTCCTTGAGCTGTTACCTTTGGCATAATGATTTATTCAACTACACTGCTAAGTTATTGCTTTTATTAACTTATTTTTACATCTCTTTACAAAATTGGTTCATAGACTATTTTCTGCCCATGACCTCAGATAAAACAAACCAGCTTTGGCTCTACGATACGACCCTACGGGACGGTGCTCAGCGCGAAGGGCTATCCCTGTCGTTGGAAGATAAATTGCAGATTGCCCGAAAACTAGACCAGATGGGCATTCCCTTCATTGAGGGCGGTTGGCCAGGAGCTAATCCCAAGGATGTGCAATTTTTCTGGCATCTTAAGGAAGAACCTCTGTGTTCAGCAGAAGTAGTGGCGTTTTGTTCAACGCGACGCCCTCACCTGCGGGCTGCTGACGATCCGATGCTACGGGCAATTCTAGCAGCTGAAACCCGCTGGGTAACGATTTTTGGTAAGTCCTGGGATTTGCAGGTTACAGAAGGACTGAAAATCAGTTTGGCAGAAAATCAGGCAATGATCCAAGACACGATTGAGTATCTGTGCAGTCAGGGACGTCGAGTCATTTATGATGCAGAACACTGGTTTGATGGTTACAAGCACAATCGAGAATATGCTCTCAAGACTCTAGAAACCGCGATCGCCTCTGGTGCCGAATGGCTTGTCTTGTGTGATACCAATGGCGGTACCCTCCCTCACGAAATTAGCCAAGTTGTCCGAGACGTGGTCAAGGTCATAGAACTTAAAACTCAAAACCCTCTTTTGGGCATCCACACCCATAATGATTCGGATACAGCCGTTGCTAATGCCTTAGCAGCCGTCATGGAAGGCGTCCGCATGGTTCAAGGCACAATCAATGGCTACGGCGAACGCTGCGGCAACGCTAACCTGTGCTCCTTAATTCCCAATTTACAACTCAAGCTGGGCTACAGTTGCATTCAGGATAACCAGCTTGCCAGACTTACGGAATCTAGCCGCTCAATCAGTGAAGTTGTCAATCTCGCCCCAGATGAGCATGCCCCTTTTGTGGGTCGCTCAGCATTTGCCCACAAAGGCGGTATCCATGTCTCTGCTGTGGAGCGCAATCCACTGACTTACGAACACATCCAGCCCGAACAAGTCGGCAATCAGCGTCGGATTCTCATTTCTGACCAGTCTGGATTAAGTAATATCTTAGCCAAAGCTCGTAGCTTTGGACTCAATCTCGACAAGCAAAACCCAGCCTATCGCCAAATTCTGCAACGCCTGAAACAGCTGGAAAGTGAAGGCTATCAATTTGAGGCAGCTGAGGCGAGTTTTGAATTGCTGATGCGCGAGGCACTCACCGATAGGCAGCAGTGGTTTGAACTCAAACGTTGGTCTGTGAATTGTGATATGGTGCAAGGAACAGAGTGTGGCAGCAATGCACTTGCCACCGTTAAAGTTGCTGTAAATGGCAAAGATGTTCTGGAAGCAGCTGAAGGAAATGGCCCAGTTTCAGCATTAGATGCGGCATTACGCAAAGCGTTGGTGAACTTTTATCCGGAAATTGCCGCTTTCCAGTTGACAGATTATAAAGTGCGGATTCTAGATGGCGGAGCGGGTGCTTCTGCTAAGACTCGCGTTCTAGTAGAATCCAGTAATGGTCACCAGCGTTGGACAACAGTGGGTGTCTCACCCAACATTCTGGAAGCTTCTTATCAGGCAGTGTTGGAGAGTCTCGAGTATGGGCTGCTGCAATCTTCAGCCAAGGCTTTACTGACTTCCTCAAACTGAATCGACCTGTGAACGCTCACTCCCTGGTAGCTAATTTGCCATTGCGGAACTCTCCCTCTATACGCTGACCATTAGGACGGATAATCACCCCTTTGCCATCGGGTACGCCATTGCGGAGGGGTCCCTGGTAGCGATTCCCGCCTGGGTATTTACAAATTGCGTTACCAGCTATGAGCGAGTTAGTATGGAAATCTGCTTGACAGTTAGTCCCATCGGCATAGGTGTAAATCCCATTTCCATTGATCTCGCCCTTGTAGAACGAGCCGAAGTAGCGCGAACCATCGGCAAACTGAAAGATACCTCTGCCCTGAGGCTTACCATAGACAATTGGCCCTTCGTAGCGGTCTCCATTGCCAAAAGTAAAGCTCCCTTTGGCATCATTAGGCTTATTATTTAAAAACCCTCCTTCATAGCGATCATCGTTGGTATATCGGAAAATCCCTCTGTAGAACTGACCATCACGGAATTCTCCCTCGAAGTAGTCACCATTGGTGAATACGAAAACTCCTTTACCATTGGCTTGGTTATTGCGTAAATCTCCCTTGTAGTAGCCAGCCTCGTAAGTACATACTGCTCTGCCGTCCAGGAGCCTGCCGCAGCGAGTGGAACGTAATGAGCGAGTGGATTGCCCATGTGAGGGCAACGGATTAATAATATTGGAGGAAATATCCAAGCTGAAAGCCAGTAGTATCGTTATTCCGAGTTTCTGAATCAAGCTTGGCATAGATCAAACGTCTCCAATCAGCTTCCGTGTCAAGGGTAATTTCCACAACTAAGATTTCTCTAACTCTAGATTAGCAGCAGGACGGCGATCGCCTAAAGAGGAAGGAAATTAAACTTAGTCGGCACTATTGAGAGCAGGTCAGCCCGCCGATTTGGTAGTAATTACCGTACAGATGCTGCGCTAGACTTGCCAGAAGGTACCTTGCTGCGCTACAAGAGTATATAGTTGCTTCCTATACAGTACAAAACTCTACGCATTGGTACAACAACAAAAACAGGAAGCATTTTTAGTTAGGTATTAGCAAAACTCATTTCTATCTATGACTCAGCAAGTTATTCACCCGATGGTGAAGTTGCAGCAACAAGTGCGTTCCCTGGTTGCGTCCAACATCATCAAGCCCGACGACAGGCTCTGGAAAATTGCCCTGCTTTACGGGGATGAATGGTCTCACTGGAAACAAGAATTGTTGGAATTTGGCTTTACCACGCAAGATCCGATTAGCGATTTGCTGGCAGTTGAAGCTTGGGAAGATGA